>CABXMS010000008.1 GCA_902513415.1 uncultured Pelagibacteraceae bacterium | reverse complement strand
TCCATAACTAGCATCAATTATTCTATTTGTAGATACAGCATAAATCCAGGTCAACCAGTTTCCAAATATTAAAAAACTAGTAATCAATAAAATATAGATATTTTTTTTATTAGACAATATTGTATAGAAACTATTTAATTTATCGAAATATAGAGTTGTAATTAATAAAATAAGTGATGTCCAAATACATCTATGAACAACAACTTCAAATGTTCCAGCAAAACTTATAAATTGAAAGTAGTAGGTTCCCAATACTCCCCACCAAATAGAACCTAGTGATGCTGAAAATATACCTTTTTGAAATTTTTTTGTTTTCATATGTTCAGATAATTATTTTCTTATACTATTTTTTTTGTTGAAATAAATAATTATACTTATAAAAACAACCGAACGGAAGGATGGCTGAGCGGTTGAAAGCACCGGTCTTGAAAACCGGCAAAGGGGCAACTCTTTCCTGGGTTCGAATCCCAGTCCTTCCGCCACTAAATTTTATATTTTTTGAATTTTTGAACTATATAATTATCATTAAAATTAGTTTTTTCTAATTTATCAGTTCTAATTTTATGTAATATATCATCATCAAGTTTTACAAGATTATTCAATTTTATTAGATCTTTAACATCAAGCTCATATACTATAGATTTAACAAATGATTTCATCAGAGAATCCATTTCTTTTGTTCCTCTGTATGAAGATCTATATATAATTTTATTAATAAGTTCCTCTTTATTTAATCTCATAAAATATATAATTATACTAAAATGAATGATTATGAATATTTATTATATGACATCAACACAATAAATGGTATAGGGAAAAAAACTTCAAACTTATTTAAGAAAAAAAATATTAATACAATATCCGATCTATTATTAACTTTGCCACAAGGAGTTGTTGATAGAACTACATTAACAAAAATAAATAATTTACAAATTGGAAAAATTCAAACACTTACTGTTAAAGTAAAAAAATATAATTTTCCAAGAATTAGAAATTTACCTAAAAAAGTAATATGTGAAGATGATACAGGTTTATTAGATTGTGTTTTTTTTAATAGTTATGAGAATTATATTAAAAAAATACTACCTTTGAATACAGAAGTTACGATAAGTGGCAATATCGGCTATTATAAAAAAAAATATCAAATAATTAATCCTACACATATATCTACAGACAAAAACTCAATAAAAAAAATTCATTCTAAATATAGTTTAACAGATGGGTTAACGCAAAAAAAATATACAAAAATAATAAATGAAGTTTTAAAGAAAATTCCAGATTTAAATGAATGGCATAACAAAGAAACAATTAACAAGTTTGATAAAATATCATGGAAAGATTCAATAATTCGAATGCATCAACCAATAAGTATTAATAATAATAAAATGCATTTAAAAAGACTTATATATGATGAAATATTCGCAACTTTATTAACAAATTCAAAAATAAGATTAAATATAAAAAAAATTAAAAAAAAGAAAAAGGTAATTAATCCTGAGTTATTAAATAGTGTTAAAAAAAAAATAAATTTTACACTTACCTCAGACCAAACAAAATCAATCAAAGAAATTAATAATGATTTATCTTCAAATAATAAAATGTTTAGGTTGTTGCAAGGAGATGTTGGTAGTGGCAAAACAATAGTTGCCTTAATAGCAAGTTTAAATGTTATAGGTAGTGGATATCAAGTAAGTTTTATGGCTCCTACTGAAATATTAGCAAAACAACATTTTAATTTAGCAAAAAAAATTTTAGGTAATAAAATTAATATTCAGTTATTAACTGGTAAAACTGAATTTAAAGAAAGAAATAAAATAATTGAAAATTTAGAAAATAATAAAATTAATATGCTTGTTGGAACTCATTCACTTTTTCAAAAAAAAATAATTTACAACAAATTAGGTTTAGTCATTGTTGATGAACAACATAAATTTGGTGTAAAACAAAGAAAAGCTCTTTCAGATAAAGGTGGCAAATATTGTGATGTCCTTGTGATGTCAGCTACACCAATACCAAGAACAATGATTATGACCATTTTTGGTGATATGGATACATCAGTATTAAAACAAAAACCAAAAAATAGAAAAGAAATTAAAACATACAGCAAAGTTGAAAATAAAATATTGGAAGTTATTAATTTTACTAAAAGAGAAATTAAAAAAGGTAATCAAATATTTTGGGTTTGTCCATTAATAGAAGAATCTAAAAAAGTTGACCATCAATCTGCAGTGAAAAGATATGATTATTTAAAAAACAATTTTTTTGATAGAATTGGGTTACTTCATGGATTGCTTTCACAAGAAGAAAAACAAGAAATACTAAATAAATTTTTAAATAAAAAAATAGATGTTTTGGTAACAACAACAGTTATAGAAGTTGGTATTGATTTTCCTAATGCAAATTTAATAATCATTGAAAATTCTAATAAATTTGGACTATCTCAATTACATCAACTTCGTGGTCGTGTAGGAAGAGGTGATAAAGAATCTTTTTGCATATTATTATATAAAACATCGTTAAGTGAAAATGCAAAAAAAAGAATTCAAATACTTAAGCAAACTAATGATGGTTTCAAAATATCGGAAGAAGATATGAAATTGAGAGGCTATGGAGATTTATTAGGCTTCAAGCAAAGTGGTATGCAAACATTTAGATTGGCTGATCCTATAATCAATGAAGATTTATTCATTTTAGCAGAAAAGGATATAAAAGAAATTGAAAAAAATAATGAATATTTAGACAAATTTATACCGTTGCTTAAACTTTATGACCGTGCGGATATTTTAAATGAATTTGTTTAAGATTTAGGATTTGAAGTTCCTGCAGATACGATAAATTTAGAAGCTTCTTCAAAAGACATATCAAGATAAACTATTTCTTCTTTGGGAAACATTAATAAAAATCCACTAGTAGGATTGGGTGTTGTTGGAACAAAAACATTAACTAATTTTTTATTTGTTTTTTTTGAAATTTCTCCCTTATTATCTTTAGTTGCAAAACCAACTGCCCAACTACCTTTTCTTGGATACTCTACTAATACAACACTTTTTTTATTATTTTTTTTAGGAACGATAGTTTGTGCCATTTGACCTATTGCAGAATAAATTGTTCTTAGAATAGGAATACGTTTAAAAAGGTCATTAACTATATTTAAAATTTTTTTACCAATAAATGAAAGTGACAAACCACCTATTATAGTTATAATCAATATTGATAGTATTATTTCAATGCCCGGTATAGAAAAAGGTAAATAATTATTAGGGTTAATTTCTTTGGGTATTAATTTTGAAGAAACTGAAATTAAAAACTTTGTTAAATATAGAGTTATACCAATTGGAACAAGAACAACAACTCCAGTAAGGAAATAGTTTCTTAGTCTCGAAATAAATGATAATCTTTTTTTTTTAAATATAGCCATATTGAATCAACTGATTTATATTATATTAGATTAATTAATGAATCGAAGAAAATTTTTACATTTATTTGGTTGTAGTTGCTTTGCAATGGGAGCTCATTCTTGTACTACGGCACCAATTACCGATAGAAAACAACTTAGATTAATTCCTGAGGCAAAACTAAATGCTCAGGCTGAAGAGATATACAAACAAATCAAAAAAAAAGAAAAAATGAGTACGGATTTAAAAACGCTAAATGAAATTAAAAAAATAGGAAAAAAAATGGAAAATTCAATTAGTGAATATTTTTCTAGAACCAACATTCCCGATCCAACATCTAATTTTAATTGGGAATATATTTTAATTGAAAAAAATAAGGTTAAAAATGCATGGTGTATGCCAGGTGGTAAAATTGCAATTTATACTGGAATTTTAGAAGTTACAAAAAACAAACATGGATTAGCTGCGGTAATGGGACATGAGATTGCTCACGCTGTTGCCAAACATTCTGTTGAAAGAGCAAGCCAACATGTTGCCCTAAATGTGGTAACTCAAGTTACAGATATTTTATCGGGTGGAAAACTTTCACAAGTAAATAGAACAACCGGAATGAATACTGTTGGTTTATTAGGTAGAATGGGAATATTAAATCCTTTTAATAGAAAACAAGAGTCTGAAGCTGATTATTTAGGTTTAATTTTTTCTTCTTTATCAGGTTACGATATTAGAGAAACGGTAAAAATATGGGAAAGAATGAAAGAATCTAACAAAGGAAAAGAACCACCTGAGTTTATGAGCACACATCCATCATCAGATAAAAGAATTAAACAAATTAATAATTGGATAAATGAAATTATAATTAATTATCCACCTATTTCCTTGTCTTAATTATTCTGTGGAAAAATTTAAATTAATATTTTGTAACAATAAAAAAGAAATCTTTTATTTAATTATATTATTCTTTTTTTCTATCTCGATTAATCAATACTATGGTAATTTAGGGGTATGTCCAATCGATAGTTTTTGGTTTTTTAATTCTGGATACGATACTTTAAATGGATATTATCCCTTCAAGGATTATTGGACAATAACAGGTCCTTTCATAACATTTGTTCAAGCAATTTTTTTTAAATTATTTGGTGTATCCTGGTTCATCTATGTTTTTCACGCATCTGTATTTAATTTTTTTATAACTATAACTACTTATTATGTACTTAAAAAATTTAGTCTAAATATTAATTATTGCTTCTTATACGCAATAATAGTTGCAATTATTTCATATCCATCTGCTGGCACTCCTTTTGTTGATCATCATGCTTCGATATTATCAATAATATCTGTTTTATTTTTTATACTATCTATTAAAAATAATTCTTATATTACTTGGTTCTTCTTACCTATAATTTTAGGAATATCTTTTTTATCAAAACAAACACCAACTATAAATATTAGTTTAATAATTTGTTTTTTTTCAGTTATTTATTTTTTAATTAATTTTAATATTAAAAAAATTTTATTAGGATCGTTTGGATCATTATTCATAATTTCATTATTTTTTATTGTAATTTTTTACTATAATATCCCATTTAAATCATTTTATGAACAATACATATCTTTCCCTTTGACTATAGGCAGTGGAAGATTTGAAAACTTTTTATTTCCGTTTGAATTTAAAAGAATTATTTTAAATTTTAAATTTATTCATATACCTGTGCTAATATTAATATTTATAGCAATACAAAATATAAAAAATGATAGAAAATTTTTAAAGAGCAATGATTTTATAATTATTTTAACTTTAACGTTTTCATCTTACGTGTTTATCGTCCATCAACTCATGACTTTGAATGGAATGTTTGTATTTTTTATCATACCAATCATAACTGGTTTCGCTCATATGTATTGTGATAAATATTATGAAAATAATAAAAAATTTTTATATGTTGAATTTTTTATTTTATTAACTATTGCATATACTGCTGATTATGGATTTAAATATATCAATAAAAGAGATTTTATGGATTTAAGTAGAGCTAATTTTAATCAAACAATAGATGCAAAAATAATTGATAATAAATTAAAAGGTTTAAAATGGGTATCATGTAAATATCCACAAGATTCACAAAAAGAAATAAGTGAAATCCAAGAAACAATTGCAATAATCAAAAATGATGAAAGAAAAAAAAGTATATTTACTGATTACCAATTTATATCGGTAATTTTATCTATATATGATTATTCTCCAACTGAAGTATGGTTCATTAATCATGTTGCAAACCATGACAAAGATTCCAAATTTTATAAAAATTATAAAAAATTACTTGTTAATAAGATAAAAAAAAACAAGATAAAGATTGTTTATTTGATTAAACCTTTATTTGAAACGGAAAAGATCTTTGAAAAATCTATAAATGTAAATTGTTATAAAAAGTTAGAAATTACTGAAACATTAGATGCTTACTTAATACAAGAGTGTAATGATTTAAAAAAATAATATTACACATTTATGGTGAGCCGTGCTGGATTCGAACCAGCGACCCATTCCTTAAAAGGGAATTGCTCTACCAACTGAGCTAACGGCCCATTGAAAATTCTTATAATGGTTTTTTTTGTTTAATCAATGTGAAATAATTACAATTTATTAATGAATTTATCGTGAAAGATATCAAAAGAGCCATTTTTAATATTTTTTCTAATTTCATACATCAATTCTTGATAAAAATTTATGTTATGTAAAGTTAATAACATAGATCCCAACATCTCGTTTGTATTAAACAAATGATTAAGATAATTTTTTGAATATTTATTTAATTCAAATTTAGTTACATTTTTATCAAGTGGTTTATTATCATTTTTATATTTTGAGTTTCTTATATTAACTCTACCTTTCCAGGTAAAAGCTAACCCTGTTCTTCCAGATCTTGTTGGTAAAACACAATCAAACATATCAATACCTCTCTTAACAGCTCCCAATATATCAGGTGGGGTACCTACTCCCATTAAATATCTTGGTTTATTTTTGGGTAAATAATTTTTTATATCATCTATTATATTGAACATTTCATTTTGAGTATCACCAACTGCTAGACCTCCTAATGCATAACCATCAAAATCAATTTTAATTAAATCATTTAAAGATTTTAGTCTTAAATCTTTAAAAAGACCTCCTTGTACTATACCAAATAATCCTTTGTGAGGATTTTTTCCAAATTCCTTTTTTGATCTAGAAGCCCAATATGTTGATAATTCCATCGAATTTTTTATTTTATTATAATCAGATGTTTTTTTGGGGCATTCATCCATAACCATAACAATGTCAGAATTTAATCCTTTTTGTACTTTTATACTTTTTTCAGGACTTAATAAGATTTTTTTTCCATCAACATGTGAGTTAAAAATTACACCTTTTTCTTTATCTACTTTATTTAATTTTGATAAAGACATAACTTGATAACCTCCAGAATCAGTTAGTATAGGCAACTTACAATTCATATATTGATGCAAGCCTCCAATTGAGCTAATTCTTTTTAAACCTGGTCTTAACATCAAATGATATGTGTTTGCTAATATAATTTTACTCTTTGTTTTAACTATGTCGTTAATAAATGTTCCTTTAATAGTAGCTTGTGTTCCTACGGGCATAAATGCAGGTGTCTCGATACTTCCCCTGTGAGTATTTATTATTCCTAATCTAGCATTTTTGTTTTCTTCAATAATTTTGAACGAAAATTTTTTTAATTTCATTTAATTTTAAATCTATTGAGATTTAAAACTTATAATTTTATCAGGGTTTTCAACAGAACCGCTTTGACCATCGCCTCTTTTTATTTTATCTACAAATTCCATGCCTTCAATAACTTTACCAAATACTGTGTATTGACGATCAAGATAACCTGCATCAGCAAAACATATAAAAAATTGACTATTTGCACTATCAGGAGCAGATGTTCTTGCCATAGAAACAGTTCCTCTTTCATGTGGTAAATCATTAAATTCTTGCTTTAAATCTGGTAAATCTGAACCACCTGTACCAGCTTTCCTTATATCAAAATTATTAGAGGATGAATTGCCAAATTGAACATCTCCTGTTTGAGCCATAAAGCCATCTATTACTCTGTGAAAAACTACATTATCGTATTTTCCATCATCAGCTAATGCTTTTATACGCTGAACATGATTTGGTGCTATATCAGGAAAAAGTTTAATTTTAACCAAACCATCTTTAAGTGTAAGTATCATAATATTCTCCTTTGCATTGACATTGTTTATAATTAATAAAAAAATAAAAAAAAACCTAAAAAAATTAACTATCATATTTTTTTTTTAAAGCAATAATTGCACTTTTGGTTGTAAATTTGTTTATATTTCCTTTCAACTCAATTATTTCTTTAATTAATTTTGATGAAATTATTTGATTTTTAACATCTGACATTAAAAATATAGTTTCAATATTTTTATCTAAAGCTCTATTCATGCCAGCAAGTTGAAATTCATATTCAAAATCTGATGCAGCTCTTAAACCTCTTAAAATAGTATTAGATTTATATTTTTTACATAGATCAGTTGTTAAGCAATCAAATGTTATAACTTTAATTTTATTTTTTTTAAGTTTAAGATCTTTAAACAAAGAATCATTTAATATCTTGGTCCTTTCGTCTATATCAAATAATTGATCTTTTTGATTTCCATCAGAAATTGCTACAATAATATTATCAAATAATTTTAATGATTTTTTTATTACATCAATATGTCCGTATGTAATAGGATCAAATGTTCCTGGATAAATACCGACTTTTTTCATTAATTTAAATTATCTTCTATTTTAATAGCTGACACAACTTTTTCATCACCTGATAACTTAATAATTCTAACGCCCTGAGTATTTCTTCCTGCTATCCTTATTTCTTTAATTGAAACTCTTATTACTCTCCCCTTATTTGTTGAAATTATAATTTCATCACCTCCATTTACAGGAAATGAAGATGAAACATTCCCATTTCTAGAAGAATTTATAATACCTATAATTCCCTTTCCACCTCTATTTGTAACTCTAAAGTCATAATGTGAAGTTCTTTTTCCATATCCATTTTCGGTTACTGACAGAACATATTTTTCTTTAGCAACTAATTCAGATTTATCATCTTTGTTTAATTTGACTTTCTTTTTTGAAGTATCGTGATCAATTATTGAAAGAGAAACAATGGTATCTTTTTCGTGTAAATTAATACCTCTAATTCCCTTAGATGACCTACCTTTAAATACTCTTAATTTTTTAGCTTCAAATCTAATACATTTGCCAAGTTTTGTGCTTAAAATTATATCTTGATCATCTTTACAAATTTTTACACCAACTATTTTATCATCGTTGTCAAGCTTCATTGCAATTTTACCAGATGAATTGATTGATGAAAAATCTTCTAAACTATTTTTTCTTATTTTACCTTTTGAGGTAGCAAATATAATATGCATATTTTTTGTATCAGATGTTGCGTCTGGATAAGGCATTATTGAACTTATCGATTGATGATTTTTTAATGGTAAAATATTAAATAGTGATTTTCCCTTTGAAGAAGCAGATCCTTCTGGGATTTTCCATGCTTTAATTCTATATACAAGTCCTTCAGTAGAAAAAAATAGTACATGTGTATGTGTGTTTACAGATAATGTTTGCACTACTGAGTCTTCATCTCTTGTTTTAATACCACTTTTGCCTTTTCCTCCTCTTTTTTGTTTTTTAACATTACTTAAGGCTCCTCTTTTTATGTATCCCTGAAAAGTTACCGTGATTATAACACTTTCTTTTTGTATCGTTTCTTCTATATCGTAGTTTAAAACTGCATCTATTATTTCAGTACGTCTAGGTACTGAATGTTTTTCTTTAATAAATTTTAATTCTTCGCTAATAACATTTAACAATTCTTTTTTTGAATTTATAATTTTTTTATATGTAGAAATTAATTCGGCAAGTTTTTTTATTTCATTTTCAATTTCATTTATGCCTATAGAAGTTAATTTTTGAAGTCTTAACTCTAGAATTGCAATAACTTGTTGTTCAGAAAAATTATAATTATTTTTAAATTTTTGATTTGATACTAATTTTAGCAATTTTAAAGACTTGTTAATTTTTAGTTTAAAATTTAAAAGTGATTTTTTTGCTTCTTCAGGATTTTTTGAGTTTCTAATAATTTTTATTATCTTGTCTAAATTTTCGATTGCAACAGAAAGTCCAATTAATATATGAACTCTTTCTTCTGCTTTTTTAAGATCGTGCTTTGTTTTTTTAATTACAACATTTTCTCTAAATTTAAGAAAGTTTTCTAAAAAATCTTTTAAATTACAAGTCTTCGGTTTATTTTCAACTATTGCCAAACTATTAAATCCAAATGAACTTTCTATTGATGTATGTTTGTATAATTGTCTTTTTACAGTTTCGGGTTCAATATTTGTTCTTAGATCTATTGCTACGCGTATTCCCTCTCTATTAGACTCATCCCTAATATCTCTTATACCTTCAATTTTTTTATCCCTTACGAGTTCAGCTATTCTTTCATTTAAAACAGATTTATTTACTTGATATGGTATTGACGTGATAACAAGTCTATCTCTTCCATTTTTTAAATTTTCAACTTTAATTTCACCTCTAATTTTAAATGAACCTCTTCCAATTTTATATCCTTGTTTTATAATGTCTTTACCAATTATAGTTCCACCAGTTGGAAAATCAGGTCCTGGTATATGTTTCATTAATTCATTCAATTTAATTTCTTTATTTTTTATTAAAGCCAATGTACCTTCAATGACTTCGCCCAAATTGTGTGGAGGAATACTTGTTGCCATACCAACAGCTATACCACCAGCTCCATTTACAAGAAGATTGGGATACTGAGCCGGCAACACTGTGGGTTCTATTTCGTTTTCATCATAATTACTTTTATAATCGATTGTGTTTTTTTCAATATCATCAATAAGATATTGAGAAATTTTTGAAAGTCTGGCTTCAGTGTAACGCATTGCAGCAGCAGGATCTCCGTCTATAGAACCAAAATTTCCTTGTCCATCTATTAAAGGCATACTCATAGAAAATTCTTGAACCATTCTTACTAATGCGTCATAAACCGCCTGATCACCATGAGGGTGATATTTACCAATAACATCTCCTACTATTCTGGCTGACTTCCTAAATTGTTTTGTCCAATCAAAACCACCTTTATACATTGCGTAAATAATTCTTCTATGTACTGGTTTTAATCCATCTCTAATATCAGGAAGAGCTCTACTTATAATAACACTCATAGCGTAAGATAAATATGATGAACTCATTTCATCATACATGGTAATAGGTTTTATAGTAAAATTAGAAATTTCGTTTTTTTCCATAGAAACTAAATTTTAAAAAGGAATATCATCATCCATTTCATGTGAGATTTCTTGAGATGGATTTTCTAAATTTTGTTTTGAAACTTGAGAAGAAGTAGAGTTTTGATTTCCTCCACCTAGCATTGTTAACGATGAATTGTATCCTTGAATTACTACTTCAGTTGAATATTTATCTTGGCCACTTTTTTCATCTTTCCATTTTCTTGTTGATAATTGACCCTCAACATATACTTGTGCACCCTTTTTTAGATACTGTTGAACTACATTTACCAAGCCTTCGTTAAAAACAACTATTCTATGCCATTCTGTTTTTTCTTTTTTTTCACCAGTGCTTTTATCTTTCCATGATTGGCTAGTTGCTAGGCTTATTCTAGCTACACTTTTTCCGTTAACCATTTGTTTGATTTCGGGATCTGCGCCTAAACGCCCAATTAATAATACTTTATTTAAACTTCCAGCCATAATATTTTAAAATACATTGATATGAGTTATATATATATATATCACAATTTTAATTGAATATTAATTATATTGAATTAAAGCAACAAAAAATATGCTTAAAAAGATAGTTATTAAGGGTGCAAAAGAACATAATTTAAAGAATTTATCATTAGAAATACCTAAAGATAAATTTGTTGTAATTACTGGTTTATCAGGGTCTGGGAAATCGTCATTGGCATTTGACACTGTTTACGCTGAGGGTCAAAGAAGATATGTTGAAAGCTTGTCTGCTTACGCACGTCAATTTTTAGACAAAATGAAGAAGCCAAATGTTGATTTGATAGAAGGATTAAGTCCAGCAATATCTATCGAACAAAAAAATACATCAAAAAACCCGAGATCAACAGTAGCTACAGTAACTGAAATATATGATTATATGAGAGTATTATATGCAAGAGCTGGTACTCCTTATTCACCGTTTACCGGCAAACCAATTACATCACAAACTGTTTCACAAATTGTAGATAAAATTAAGGAACTACCAAAAAAGTCAACTATTTATTTATATTCACCGATAGTAAGAGGTCGTAAAGGTGAATATAAAAAAGATATATTAAATTATAAAAAAAGAGGTTTTAGAAAAATAAAAGTCGATAATGTTTTATATGAAATAGACAAAGTTCCAGAATTAAATAAAAAAGTTAAACATGATTTATCTATATTAATTGATAGAATTGTAATTAATTCATCTCTAGGCAATAGACTAGCCGAAGGTGTTGAAACAGCTATAAATATTTCTAATGGCTTAATTTTTGTAGAATTTGAGAATGAAACTTTGCCAAAAAAATATAGAAAAGTAGAAAAAATAATTTTTTCTACAAAATTTGCATGTCCTGAAAGTGGTTTTACAATAGAAGAAATTGAACCAAGACTTTTTTCATTTAACAGTCCATATGGAGCTTGTGAAGAATGCGAAGGTATTGGTATAAAACTTAATGTAGATCCCAAATTAGTTGTTCCTAACGAAAAAAAATCAATTGGTGATGGTGCCATTGAACCATGGGCTAAATCTACTTCATTATATTATGCGCAAACTTTATCTTCGATTTCTAAACATTATGGATTCTCTTTAAATGAAAAATGGAACAAATTACCAAAAAAAATAAAAGATATAATTTTATATGGTTCTGACGATGAAGAAATAAAATTTTCTTATGATGATGGATATGAGAAATATTCGTATAAAAAAACATTTGAAGGTGTAATTAATAATTTAGAAAGAAGATTTCTTGAAACAGATAGTGATTGGAAAAGAGAGGAAATTGCTCAATATCAATCTGATACCAAATGTGAGAAATGTAATGGACACAGACTTAAAGATGAAGCTTTATGCGTAAAAATAAATAATTTAAATATTAGTCAAGTTACTGAAAAATCTATATATGATGCAAAAAAATGGTTCAAGTCCTTAGAATTAATATTAGATCAAAAACAAATTAAAATTGCTCAACATATTTTAAAAGAAATTAATGAGAGACTAGATTTTCTTTTGAATGTAGGTCTTGATTATTTAACACTTTCAAGAGAGTCAGGTACTTTATCTGGCGGTGAATCACAAAGAATAAGATTAGCTTCACAAATTGGTTCAGGTTTAACAGGTGTATTATATGTGTTAGATGAACCTTCAATAGGTTTGCACCAAAAAGATAATATAAAATTAATCAATGCATTAAAAAGATTAAGAGACTTAGGAAATACTGTAATAGTTGTAGAGCATGATACTGAAACAATGGAAAACGCAGATCACATTGTTGATCTGGGTCCATTAGCTGGAAATAAGGGTGGAGAAATTGTTGCACAAGGTAGTTTTGATGATATTAAAAAAAATGATAAAAGTATTACTGGTAAGTATTTATCAAATAAAATGTTTATACCAATTTCTAAAAGTAGAAGATTAGCAAAAAATGGTAGGTTTCTAGAAATTAATGGTGCTACAGGAAATAATTTAAATAATGTTAATCTAAAAATTCCTTTAGGAACATTTTCTTGTGTTACTGGTGTGTCTGGTAGTGGTAAATCTACATTAATACTTCAAACTTTGTATAATGCCCTTAATTTAAGTTTGAATAATAATAAATCTAGAAAAATTCCAAAACCATTTAAAGGTTTTAAAGGAATTGAGTTGATTGATAAAGTTATAGATATAGATCAGTCACCAATAGGAAGAACACCTAGGTCAAATCCAGCTACTTATACGGGTGCGTTTGGTCCAATTAGAGATTGGTTTACAAATTTGCCTGAATCTAAAAGTAGAGGATATAAACCTGGAAGATTTTCTTTTAATGTTAAGGGTGGTAGATGCGAAGCTTGCGAAGGTGATGGTGTAATTACATATGAAATGCACTTTCTTCCTGATGTTTATATAACTTGTGATGAGTGTAAAGGTAGTAGATATAATAGAGAAACTTTAGAAATAAAATTCAAAGATAAAAGCATATCTGATGTTCTAGATATGACAGTAGATGAAGGGTGTGACTTTTTTGAAAATATTTCTAATATAAGAATTAAATTGTTAACTCTAAAAAAAGTTGGTCTTGGTTACATAAAAATAGGTCAGCAAGCGACAACTTTATCTGGTGGAGAGGCTCAACGGATTAAATTAGCTAAAGAACTTTCAAAAAGATCGACTGGTAGAACTTTATATATTTTAGATGAACCAACAACAGGTTTACATCAACACGATATTAAAAAACTCCTTGAAATATTACACACATTTGTAGTTACTGGAAATACTGTTGTCGTTATTGAACATAATTTAGATGTAATCAAAACTGCTGATCATGTAATAGATATGGGACCTGAAGGAGGAGTTAATGGTGGTAATATTATAGCGCAAGGAAAGCCTGAAGATATATGCAATATTGAGGTTAGCTATACTGGAAAATTTTTAAAAGATATGCTTAATAGTAGTATTAAAAAAATTGCATGATGGATTTATTAATCATATAATAAAAAAATATATGGAAAATTTACTAAAATCTTTATCAAAAACTGTACACTTATCTTTGGCTATAGCTATATTATTATTTTTGGGTCTGTTTTTTGGTAATGGCGGTTTTGAATATGATAGAATTTTTTGGAGCTGGTTATTTAGATATATGCACGTAGTTGCTGGAATTATGTGGATTGGACTATTATGGTATTTCAATTTTGTTCAGATACCTAACATGACAAAAATTCCAGATGAACAAAAACCAGCAATTGGTAAAATTATAGCTCCATCTGCTTTATTTTGGTTTAGATGGTCAGCTTTAGCAACGATAGTCACAGGACTTATAGTTTCATATTTAAATGGGTATGCGCATGAAGCTCTTGCATTAGGAATCGGAAGTGGTGGTGGAAGAAATACAGCTATCGGTATAGGTATGTGGTTAGGCTTAATTATGGCATTTAATGTTTGGTTTGTAATATGGCCAAATCAAAAAAGAGCATTAGGAATAGTTGACTGTGAACCTGATCAAAAAGCAAAGTCTGCAAAAATAGCCATGCTTTTTTCTAGAACAAATACAGTTCTTTCTCTTCCAATGTTAATGTCGATGGTTTCTGCTCAAAATTTATATTAATTCTTTTCTTCTTTTAGGATTGTTTTTTGTTCAACTTTTAAAAAAACTAAAACTGGATTCGCTATATAAATAGAAGAATAAGTTCCAAATATAACTCCGAGTATCATTGCTAATGAAAATCCTTTTAATATTTCACCCCCAAAGAAAAAAATAGAAAATAATGCGAGTAATGTTGTAGTAGAGGTGATTAAAGTTCTTGAAAGTGTTTCATTAATAGAAATGTTTGTTAAATCGAATATTTCTATATCGGAATGTTTTTTTAAATTTTCTCTAACTCTGTCAAATATAACAACTGTGTCATTCATTGAATAACCAACAATTGTTAAAACAGCTGCAACAATCGATAAATTAATTTCTAATGAAAATAATGAAAAAAAGCCAAGTGTTATAATTACATCATGAAACAGAGCAAGTATTGCACCTAAACTAAATTGCCATTCAAATCTTATCCAAATATAAAATAGCATAGCCGCTAGAGACACGCATATAGCAATTATTCCTGATTGTAATAATTCAGAACTGACTTTTGGACCAACATTTTCAACTCTACGAAATTCGAAGTTTGAATTTAATGATTTGGTTAATTTATCCTTTATATTATTTATAAAATTAGCATCATTTGTATTTTGCTTTTCAAATTTTATAATATAGTCAGTAGGATCACCAAATTGTTTTACTGTAACATTTCCAAGTGATATTTTATTAAAAGAATTTCTTATTTCAGTAATATTAATGGATTTACTTTCAACTCGAAGCTCAATTAATGTCCCTCCCTTAAAATCTACTCCTAAGTTGAGTCCTTTAGTAATAAGAAGCATCAAAGATATAAATATTAAAGACAATGATAAATAATTCATTAATTTATAATATTTATTAAATTTTATGTCTGTCATTTTAAATTATCTTAATTTTATCTTTATTATTAATAACGTATAAAGCTGTAATCATTCTTGAAATAAAATAAACTGAAAATAAAGTTGTTAAAATTCCTATTCCTAATGTAATCGAAAAACCTTTTATAGGGCCTGATCCTAAAAAAAATAAAATAAATGCAGCGATTAAAGTAGTTATATTCGCATCTAATATGGTTGTTCTTGATTTTGTGTAACCTGAATCAAATGCTACTATTGAGTTAGTTTCGTTAACAATTTCTTCCTTAATTCGTTCAAATATTAAAACATTAGCGTCAACAGCCATTCCAACTGTTAAAATTATTCCTGCAATACCGGGTAAAGTTAATGTCGCTTCAAATAAAGTTAAAATTCCAATTAAAATAAGCAAATTTGCTATTAAAGATAAAATAGAAATAATTCCAAATATTTTATACTTAATGATCATAAAAATTAGCACCAAGAAGAAGCCTATAATTAAAGAAAATATACCAGCATCTATAGAATCTTGACCGAGGTCTGGTCCAACAGTTCTTTCTTCAATAATATTCATTGGTGCTGGTAAAGCACCAGATCTTAACAATAAAGCTAAATCTGTCGCTGATTGAAAAGTAAAATCTCCTGTAATTTGACCCGAACCTCCGATAATAGCTTCTCTGATTGTTGGTGCACTGATGATTTTTCCGTCCAATATAATAGCCAACCTTTTACCAATACTTGAACTTGTTGCTTTACCAAATTTTTTTGCCCCTACCCTATCAAGGTTAAAATTTACAACCGTTTGATTATTCTGAGTATCCATTCTTGGTTGAGCGTCTACTAAATTATCTCCACTTAGAATTATTCTCTTGCTCACAATTGCGTCTTCTTTGTTATTTTCAAATGGTAATTTTATAGTTCCAAATGATTCTTCTTCACTGGATGTAATAAATTGGAATGTAAGATTTGCAGTTTTACCTAAAAGTTTTTTAATTCTTCCGGGATCATTTAACCCTGGTAATTCAACCAATATACGGTCACTTCCACGTTTTAATATATTGGGTTCATTAGTACCTACTTCATCAACTCTTCTTCTTACAATTTCAATAGCTTGGTCTAAAGAAGAGCTCTTTATCAAAACTTTTCCATAATTAGATAAAGATAAAGAAAAATTATTTTCTATGGTTTCGATATTAAACTCATGAGATTTATATTTAATAAAGTATGGATTTATTTGACTATCTTCACCATCAATTAATTTGTTAACTTTGTCAATATCTTCATCAACAACAATAAAAGATATTTTGTTATCTAAAATTTTTGAATTTTTAATTAAAATTTTTTTTTCTTTAAAAAATTTTTTAATTTCAATTAGTTTTGATTGAAGTTTTTGATCAAAAACTGGGTTATTATCAATTTCTAATAATAAATATGATCCTCCTTGTAAATCTAAGCCTAAATTTATTCTTTTATTAAATGAATCATTTTTAATATTTACAAAATTTGATATTGCAAAAAATGATAAAATTAAAGTAAATATTAAAACTGTAAAAATTCGTAATTTTGAAAAGTATAACACTTTTATATAATGTTATTTTTTTTGATCAGTTTTATTTATTAAACCCTGAATTCCAGTTGATTTAACAATTTCAACATTTACGTTTTCTGATATTGAAACTTCAATCTTTTCATTATCTATAATTCTTTCAACTGTTCCAACTATGCCGCCAGATGTAATGACATTGTCGCCTCTTTTTAGATTTTCAACCATTATCTTGTGATCTTTTATTTTTTTTTGTTGGGGTCTTATTAAGAAAAAATAAAAAATTACAAATATAAGTATTAAAGGTATAAATTGTCCTATTCCTGAATCCATATTGCCTCAATTTTAGACGATTATTTATACTAATTGTTATGTTTAGACAACTCTTAATTGATTGAAATTTTGTCTATATTGTTCATATAGGGTTTTAATGCATCTGGAATAATTACTGAACCATCTTCAGTTTGATAATTTTCAATAATTGCAACCAAGGTTCTTCCAACTGCAAGTCCGCTACCGTTTAATGTTCCAGCGGACAATGTTTCCTTATTGTTATTTTTGTATCTAGTTTGCATCCTACGAGCCTGGAAAGTTCCGCAAGATGAACAACTTGATATTTCTCTATATTTATTTTCTGAAGGCAACCAAACTTCTAAATCATAAGTTTTTTCAGCACTAAAACCCATATCTCCGGTTGATAAAATTATTTTTCTATATGGTAATTTTAAATCATCTAAAATCATAGTTGCACAATTTGTCATTCTTTCTAATTCATCATAACATTTGTTATTTTCAACAATACTAACTAGTTCAACTTTATAAAATTGATGCTGTCTAATCATACCTTTTGTGTCTTTTCCATAACTTCCCGCTTCTTTCCTAAAACATGGTGTTGAGGCTACAAGTCTCATTGGTAGATCCTTAATATTTAACATTTGGTTTTTAACCATATTTGTTAAAATAACTTCGGCAGTTGGAATTAAAAATTTTCTTTCGCTATTATCTAATTTAATTTCAAATTGATCATTTTCAAATTTAGGTAATTGACCAGTACCATACATTGAATTATCTGAGGCCATCAAAGGTGGAGAGATTTCTGTATAGCCATTTTTTTTAACATGAGTATCAACCATAAAATTTGAGATTGCTCTCTCCAAAGTTGCTAATTGTCCTTTCACAAATACAAATCTTGATCCAGTAGTTTTGCTTGCTAGATCAAAATCAAGCATTTTTAACTTTTCGCCAATTTCGTAATGTGATTTAGGTTTAAATTTAAAATTTTTTATATCACCAGATTTTTTAACTTCTTTATTAGAATTTTCATCTTTACCAACAGGAACATCTATCAATGGCAGATTTGGTAATGATGATAGAATTGTATCTAGTTTATTTTTAAATTCTTTTTGTTCATTGGTTAATGAATCTATTTGATTAGATATATCTTTAGATCTTAAAAATTGAGATTTATCTTTAGATTT
>CABXMS010000007.1 GCA_902513415.1 uncultured Pelagibacteraceae bacterium | reverse complement strand
TTGATATTTCAGTTGGTTTTACAGACCCATAAAGCTCTTTATTTTCTGTACTAAGTTTTTTAATTTCTAATATTTTATTCTGTATTTTTTCACTAATATTTTTTGCTTCTTTCTTTTTTTCTTGGTCTTTTTTTGAAAGTTCTTGCTTAATTTTTTCTACTTCTTTAATATTTTCTTTTGATGCAAATAACGCTTTTTTTTTTGATATTAAAAAGTTTCTTGCAAAACCTCTTCGAACATTAATTATATCTCCAATTGATCCTACTTTTCTAACATTTTCTAATAGTATAATTTTCATATTTTATATTAGAGCTAAATTTCTTGCTCTTTTTATTGATAGTGACAACTCTCTCTGCTTTTTTTGACTAACAGAAGTTATTCTTGATGGTAGTATCTTTCCATTTTCCGATACATATTTTCTTAAAAGTTTAATATTTTTATAGTCAATGACAGGTGCACCTTTTCCTGATAAAGGGCATTTTTTCTTAAATCTATATTTTTGTGGTTGAAATATACTTAATTTTGAAAAACTACTTTGACTTCTTTTTTTTTTATGTTTTGATTTTTTCATTAATATTTTTTTATTCTTCTTTAGTTTCTTCTTTTTTTCCAAAATAAATAGTTTTTAAATCAAATTCTTTTACTCTAATTGTTATGTATCTTAATAAATTTTTATCTATTTTTTCATTTTTTTCTAACTCAGAAATTGTATTACCACCAGCTTTGATTTTAAAATGAATATAATTTCCTTTTCTATTTTTTTTTATTAAATAAGATAAATTCAAAAGACCCCAATTTTCTGTTTTAACTATACTTCCTTTAAACTTTTCTACTAATTTAGTGTATTTTTCTTGAATTTGTTTAAGTTGTGATGGGCTAGTATCCTGTCTAGCTATAATTGTATGTTCGTATAAGTTCATAATTAATTCTTTTAAAAAAAAGAGGATATACTATTATAAAAATTTAAATACAACACAAAAAATACAAAGTTTAATAATATTTTCTATGTTTTCAGTTATTTTTCCAGGTCAGGGTTCCCAATCAGTTGGTATGGGGGCAAATCTTTATAAAGAGCACTCTTATGTTAAAGAATTATTTGAAAAAGCTGATGAAATATTAGGGGATTCTTTAAGTAGTATAATACTAAATGGACCCAAAGACAAATTGGACCAAACAGCAAATACGCAACCAGCAATATTCTTGGTTAGTTATTCGATATATGAAGTTATAAAAAAAGAAACCAATATTGATTTGAGCAAAGCAAAATATTTTGCAGGACATTCGCTAGGAGAATATTCTGCATTAGCAGCAAGTGGAGCAATAGATTTTGATTCAACATTAAAACTTTTACAAAAAAGAGGAAGAGCCATGCAATCCGCAATGCCAAAAGGTGAGGGAGGAATGGTGGCGATTTTAGGTGAAAAAATTGAAAATATTAATGAACTGTTTAACAGTAATATCGGTAAGTTTGAATGTTATGTAGCAAATGATAATTCAAATGGTCAGATAGTTGTTAGTGGCAAAAATAAAGATTTAGAAATATTAATCGAAGAATTAAAAAAAAAATCAATAAAAAATATAAAATTACCGGTGAGTGCTCCATTTCACTGCAAATTAATGAACCCAGCAACTCTAATTATGAAAAATGAAATATTAAAATCACAATTTAAAGATTCAAATAATTTGATTATTTCAAACGTTACAAGCAAAGAAGTAAAAAAGTCTGAAGAGATAAAGGATTTGTTAATAAAACAAATTGAAAGCCCAGTTAGGTGGCGGGAAAGCATTTTGTATATGATAGAAAATAATGTTAAAAATTTTGTTGAAATCGGACCTGGAAAAATACTATCTGGAATGATTAAAAGAATTGACAGAAATATTAATATAGTGTCAGTAAATGAATTAAATGATATAAAGAATATAAATTTTAATGATTAATTTTAAAAATAAAAAAGTTTTAGTTACAGGAGCAACTGGAGGCATAGGACAAGCTTTAGTAAAAAAATTCGTTTCCTTAGATGCAAATGTTTTAGCAACAGGTACAAAAAGTGAAAAATTGGATTTATTAAAAAAAGAGTATCCAAATATAAATATTTTAAAATTTGATATATCCGATCATTCAAAAATCGAAGAATTTATTGAGAATGTTTCATCTCAACTTTTAGGATTGGATATATTGATTAACAATGCCGGTGTGAATAAAGACAATCTTTCTTTAAGAATGAAGGATGAAGAGTGGAAAAAAGTTATAGATATTAATTTAGGATCAACTTTTTTACTATCTAAAGCTGCAATAAAGAAAATGTTAAAAAATAAATATGGAAGAATTGTCAATATAACCTCTATAGTTGGTCATACAGGCAACCTTGGACAATCTAACTATGCGGCATCCAAAGCAGGTATTATTGGAATGACAAAATCATTAGCAATTGAATATGCAAAAAAAAATATTACCTTAAATTGTGTTTCACCAGGTTTTATTCAAACTAGAATGACAGATAATATTATAGAAAGTATAAAAGCTGTATTGACGTCAAAAATACCGATGGCAAAGCTTGGAACCGGAGAAGATGTGGCTAATACAGTTGCTTTTTTATCATCTGACATAGCTTCATATATAACAGGAGAAACTATACATGTTAACGGAGGCATGTATATGGCTTGACAAAACCTTTTAATAAATTATTAACGATTTATAACAAAGGAAAGAATTATGTCAGAAGATGTTTCAAGCAAAGTTAAGAAAATAGTTGCAGATCACCTCGGTATTGATGAAGCTAAAGTAACAGATGAAGCTAGCTTCATAGATGATTTAGGTGCAGATAGTTTAGACACTGTAGAATTAGTGATGGCTTTCGAAGAAGAATTTGGTTCAGAAATATCTGACAGTGAAGCTGAAAAAATCTTAACTGTTGGTGATGCAATAAAGTTTATTGAAAATAAAGCAAACTAATTTTTTTAAATATGTCTGCTAATAAAGACGATGGAGTGATGATTGTGCTTTCCTCACCGTCTGGAGCAGGAAAGACAACGCTAGTTAAAAAAATTTCTCAAATAAATAAATACATAGTATCAGTTTCACACACTACTAGGCTACCAAGAACAAATGAAATAGATGGAAAAGACTATTTTTTTGTTAAAAAAGAAATTTTTGAAAAATTAATTAAAAATGAAGAATTTTTGGAATATGCTAAAGTTTTTGATAATTATTATGGATCAAGAAAAAAATTTGTAACAGAAAATTTAAATAATGGAAAAAATGTAATTTTTGATATTGATTGGCAAGGAACTGATCAGATTAAAGAAAAAAAATTAAAATATAAACTAATAACTGTATTCATTTTACCTCCAAGCAGAAAAGAGCTATTTGACCGTCTATCAAATAGAGATATGAAAGATAAGTTAATTGTTGACCAAAGAATGAAGCAATTTGATCAAGATGTATTAAAATGGAAAAATTATGATTTTGTTGTTATAAATGATGACTTACAATCGTGCTATGAAAAAATTATTAATCTAATTGAATGTTCAATTAATAATAAAAAAATAAATTACGAAGAAAGCCAAATAGAGAAACACGTAAAAAGTTTAATGTAATAAATCTTCATACTCTTTACATATTTTAAAATAAGTTAATGGTGATAAATTTTGAGGCCTATCATTTAAGTTTAAATTTAATTTAGACCCAATTTTTTTAGCATTTTTAAATATTAAATTTAATGGTTTTTTTATCATTTTTCTTCTTTGATTAAAAAAAACATTAGTAATATATTCTAAGTTTTTTGGATCATTAATTTCAAAAAAAAAATCCTTTGGTTCCATTAATAAAATAGTGCTTTTTACTTTTGGTGAAGGAAAAAATGAATTTGGGCTAATATCTTTAATTTTTTTAATATTCATTTTCCAAGAACTTAAAATTGACAATCTTCCATAATTTTTATTGCCATGATCAGCAATTATTCTATCTGCAACTTCTTTTTGAAACATTAAAACTAACTTTTTACATATTGAATTTAAGTCTTTTAATTTTATCCATTTAGCAAGTATTTGTGTAGAAATATTATATGGTAGATTTCCAAAAATAATCATTTGCTCTTTACTTATTTTTTTTTCATTTATTTTCAAAATATCATCATTAATTAAAATAATTTTATCGTTAAATTTTTTTTTTAATTCAATTGATAAGTTTTTATCCTTTTCAATTAAAATTAACTTTTTAGGACTTTTTGATATAATTTCTTTAGTAAGATTACCTGTACCTGGACCAACTTCAATCAAAGTATCATTTCTTTGAATATTGGCTACATCTACAATTAAACTAATAATATTTTGATCTACAAGAAAATTTTGACCCAAACTTTTTTTTGGTTTAATTCTCATTTAATTTTTTCGAGAAAGTTTATGCAATACAATAAAGATTTTGAATTAGATTTGTTTTTTCCTATCATTTTTTCATTAGGACCATGATCAGGAGAAGTTCTTAAAAATGGTAAACCAAGCGTAAGATTAATTGCATCAAAATTAAATATGGTTTTCATTGGTGTTATTACTTGGTCGTGATACATACCTATGGCAACATCAAATTTACTTATATTTTCTTTTGAAAAAAAAGTGTCAGCAGAAAAAGGACCTTTAACGCTTATTTTTGAATTTTTCAGCATTTTAATTGCAGGAATAATGATTTTTTTTTCTTCACTAAATTTATTTATTGTTTCGCAATGTGGGTTTAATCCTAAAATTGCGATAATTGGCTTTTTGTGTTTGAAATTAATATAAAATTTATTTATTTTGTTTGCGCAATCTATGATTGTTTTTTTTTTTAAATTTGCAGGTACATTTTTAATAGGAAGATGAGTTGTAATAGGACACACAGAAAATTTATTATTATAAATTAACATAACGGTACTATTTTTTGTTTTTTTTGCCAAATATTCAGTAATACCTAAATATTTTTTATCTAAAAAATATTTTTTAGAAATTGGTCCGTTAATTAATGCTTTAGCTAATTTTTTTTTCATAATATTAAGTCCAATATCAAATGATTTTTTTATATACAATTTTGATTTAAATGAAATTTTATCAAAAACTTTGTTAAACTTATATTTTACATCAATTATATTGATTTTATTATTATTGAATTTAATTTGCTTCAAATTTTTTTCTTTTATCAAATTAATCTTAAAATTATAATTAAAATATTTCATTTGCTTTAATAGATGATCTTTAGATGTGATAAGTAAAATAGGAGTTCTTAATTTTTTTTTTATATTTTTTTTATAGATTTTAAAAAATAATTCTAAAAAAATACTATTTGGTTCTCCCGTTACAATTACAATTGGTTTACGGTTCATAAACTATTTCTGTATTTTTCTTTATTTTGCTGAAATGAATAATAGAAAATTGATTTAATTTATTATCTCTTTCTACAATTATAAGTTTATTTAGTTCATCTTCAAAATTTTTTTCTTTTGTCTTTTCTTTTTTTTTATCATTAATTCTTAAGATTAAATATCCTCCCGGAATTGCTATTGGTTTAGAAATTTGATTTATCTTTAAACTCTCAAGCTCCTTTATCATAGAACTAGATAAATTGTTTTTGTTAATCCATCCAATTTTTCCACCTGATTTTGCTGTATTAGATAAACTATAGATCTTTGCAGCACTTTCAAAGCTATTATTATCTATATTTGATTTTATTTTATTGTAAACATTCTCAAGCTCCGATTTATTTTCTATATTGAATAAAATTTCTGACAGTAAATAAATTTCAACCATTTCATTTTTTTGTTTTTCTAATTTATTTTTTAATTTTTCATAATCAATATCGAATTTATTTGAATAATAATTATGAATTAATTCATTCCACCTTGCTTCAATATTAATTTTATAAATTAAATTTTCTAGTTTAATATCAAACTTAGATAGATAATTTTTGAATTCTTCTTTGCTTTGAATATTTAAACTTGAATAAATTTGTTTTAATATATTATCTACATATTTATTTTCTTCATTTAGATTAAAATACTTAATTAACTCTTGTTCTTTTACTTTTTCTTTAACCAAAGAATTTTTTGCTATAGACAAAACTTCTTTCTTATTTATTTTTCTAACAGCTGGATTTAATGCCGACAAATAATTAGCTTCTTCTAATATGTCTAAATTAGTTATCGGTACATTATTTATAGTAAGAGCAATAAAAATTTTGTCTTGAGCAAATATATTGTTTGAAATTATACAAAATAATATAATTATTAAAAAATTTTTTTTCACTAATCAACTTTTCTTATATTTTCAAATGAAGTAAATGGTACAATAGTTAATTTAAATAATAATGTTTCTTCCGGCTTTAAATCTGCATCTGTATAGTAATTTTTATCATATTCTATTGACGCAATTAAGCAGTCGTTCTTGTACTCATAAATTAAATTATAATATTCCGTTAAATCAGTAGTTTTGTTTCTTTGAGTTTCAAATTTCAATAAATTTTCATTGTTAAGTTTTAAACCTACGGCATTTTTATAGAAACTTTGATTTACAGCTACATCAGATCGTTCAAAATATTCGAAAGTATTAAAGAAATTATTAATTTTGAATTCATTTTTGAAACTATGATAGTTTATTGTATCCATGTTATTATCTACATTGAAACTGTAATCAAACTTAACTTTTTCTGTAGGTTTATAGAAAATGTTTCCGACAATATCTGAAGTTTTTTGACCTAGTGTGCTACTAATGGGTATATCGAGATCCTTTTTTGCTCTAAATGATGAACCAAAATCAAATCCAAAAAATTCTTTATCTTCTAGGTTAAATTTTTTATATTCAGCACCAATAGTCAGAGATTCTCCTCCCTCAACCGAGTCATCACTGCTAATTCTATTAAATGAAAAAATATTATCAGTATCAATTAATCTGTCAGAAATTTTCATATTTTTAGTTTTATTTGGACTATAATTAAATAATAATTTTGGCGTAAAAATTTCTTTGGTATTATTATTTCCTCTATTTATGAGAGGTAATTTACTTTCATAGGAAAATAAGCCCATTAAACCAGAATCATATTCATTTTTATAATTTGCGGAATTTTGTGCTTCAGAATTAAAATTTTTTATTAAATATTTTATATTTGATACAAATCCTTTATTACTTATTTTATCATCACTCTTGTAAATTAAATCATTAACTAAAATATTTTCTTTTATATTTGTATCATACAATTTGCTGTGTCCATTAGAAATAAATTCTAAATTACCAAGTAAATCAAAATTATTGCTTAAATTTTTTGAAAAAGAAAAATTTGGAAAAATATATTCATATCTATCTGATTGAAGCTTATTTAAATTTTCATTAATTTCTACCGAAGTAAAATAATCTATATTTTCATTTGAACCAGATAATTCTATTTTAGAATTTAAACTTCCATGATTATCTAAAGGAGATATAATGTTATATTTTCTTAGATAGGTATCATTTGATACTCTTTCTAATTTAATTAATAGCTCAGAGTTCCCATCATCATTTTTTGCCAAATCAAAATTCGAATTTAAAAATAAATGAGATTTTGAACCTTTGTTATCAGAATTAACCAACATGCTTGCGTCTATTAAATGTTCGCTATTTTTATTTACTTCCCTGTATTCATTTTGAATAATTGTACTTCCATCAAAAAAGACTCTTGGTGAAAAAGTTAAATCTTTATTTTCTGAAATTGCATTAAAATAAGGTATAGTTATGGATTGACCAAGCGATTTTGATCCAGCAAAATTTGGAATTAGAAATCCAGATTGTCGTTTAACTGTTGGATCAGGGTGAAAAAATTTTGGAAAATATACTACAGGAACATCATAAATATTTAACCAAGCATTCTTATAATTTAATGTTTTTTTCTCCTTATCATGAAAAACTTCTTTTGATTTCATTACCCAAGGAGGACATTTATCTTCATTTTTTTTACAAGTTGTAAAAACTGCTTTTGATAAAGTGGTATTATTATTTTCTATGATTACTGATTTTGATTTTAGTCTGGGATCATTTAAAGGATTTCCAAATAAAGAATTATAAAAATCAATTTCAAATTCATTACCAATTATTGAATTGTCAGCAACATTAATAATTGCGTTTTTTAATTTTCCTTTATTTTTATCTCCGTCTATATAATTTACATTTTTTGCTTTTATAAGTTTATTAATAATTTCAAAATTAAATTCATTCATTTGAATATTATTTTTTAATTTATCTATTATTTCTGATTGAGTTTTAGATATTAAAAGAGATTTATTTCTATCGTAAGCAAAGCTAGTTAAATTGAATATATAATTTTTTTTATAAATAATGGTTGTTTTTGTATTTGACTCTAGTATTTCTTTTTTTTTAAAATAATTAATTTTATTTGATTTTAAATAGATATCATTTTTTAAATCATCAATTATTACATTTTCTTCTATTATCAAGTGGGAATTTGATTTATCATATGTAAATTTTTCAGCGGAAACTTCTGTATCATTGTCTAAAAAAATTTTTACTTTTCCAGACGCTTTAATTAAATTTTCTTGATTGAAATATTCTATTTTTTTTGCTTCAAATTTTATATCGTCAAATTTAATTTCCTCAGCATAAGAAGAATTAAAATTATTGAATATAAATAATATTAATATGAAATATTTTAATTTATTTTTCATTTATTTTTACCATTCCAATACTTGATAATAATATAAAAATAAATAGTGGCATCCATATAGATACGGAAATAGGCACTTTTCCATTTTGGCCTAATATTCCTGAGAAGTAATTCACGTAATATATTGAAACTGAGCTTAGAATTCCGATTATTAAATAGAATATTTTAGATCTATTAAATTTTGTGTTAAGCATAATTATACCTGAAAATAATGCCATTATAGTAATAAAAAAAGGGTATGAAATTATTCTCTGGTTATGTAACTTAAGTTCCAGAGTAGAATAACCTAAACTTTCATACTCCTTTTCAAGTTTGGACAACTGAACAAAAGTTAGACTTGATAGATTGTCAAATAAGTTATTTATTTTTTCTATGTCAAAGTTTGATTCAAAAACTATTTCTTTTTCAAAATTATATTCAAAGTTATTAATTTTTGTTGTTGCATTTTTTATTTTCCAAAGATTATTACTAATGTTAATTTTTTCAGCATGAATAATTTTAGAAAGATCAAAATCATTATTTAATTGTGTAATATTTACTTCAAGTAAATAATCACCATCAATTTTTTGAGCATTAATTAAATTTATGTTATTATTGATTTCATCTTTAATCCAAATTCCATTTTCAGTTATTACTGCTAAATATTTGTTATCTTTTGTAAATTCATTTTTAATATCAAAGTATAAAAATTTTAATTTTGAAGAAAAATTATAAAAAAATAAAATTAGAAAAAGTCCTACAACAAAGGAAACTAAACTTACAATCAATAAAATTTTAGAATTGTTAAGTCCATAAGACTTTAATAAAAATAATTCATTATTTTCAATCAACTTAATAAATAAAAACTGAGTGCTAATTAAAATAATAAAAGGAAAAATTTCATATATTATATATGGTGTATTTAAAAATGTTAGTAAGAGTGGTTTTAAAGGATTACCATCAATATCTTTAAAAAAATTTACTTCTTCAAAGATATTTAAAATGAATATTAAAGAAAAAAAGATAAAAGAAACTAATAACATTATCTTTAAAAAAGATACTATGATTAATTTTTGATAAATTTTTAAATTCATTTTTATATTTTTTGAGATTTTATATTAAAAAAAATATTTACAATTAAAAATAATAATAATGGAACTAAAATAAAATTTAGATTTGATTGTAAATTTTCACTTGTATATTTAACAGAAATTTCACCAAAAACTATCACTGCAAAACCCAGTAAAAAAAGATAAATTTTTTTCATACTATAATTGTAAGTGTTTTTTGCATCCAACATAACTAATGAAGCAATCACACCCAATAAAGGGATATAAAATGGATAAATAATTCTCTTAAAAAGTTCTTCGTAAAAAGTTTTTGTAATTTCATTATTACATTTTAGTTGATGTGTGGCTCTGTTAATATTTAGGTATTCTATACTTTTATTTTCTTTTAAATTTTTTATACAGTTAAATAAAAAAAAACTATTTACTTCTTGAATTTTTTGCTGAGTAATTGTTTTAGTTTGATATTTTGATAAATTAAAAATTGTACTATCAAAACTTATAATTTTTTCTTCGTCATTAACTCTATCAATA
The DNA here is from genome assembly GCA_902513415.1 of uncultured Pelagibacteraceae bacterium. Next base: position 9,929 of record CABXMS010000007.1, on the reverse strand, counting down.
ATTTTTCCATTAATTAATTCTAAATATATATTATTTTTTTCAGTTTTTATTTCTCCTTTTTTAGCAAATATTATTTGATACTTAGAATTATTATTATATTCTTTTAAAAAAATATTTTTAAAAGATCCATCATCATTTTTTTTTTCTACAAAAATTGTAAGATCAGAAACAATATCAATAAATTTCTTTTCTTTTATTAAAGATGGAAAAAAATCTATATTAGAATCTCTTAAATATGATCTAGCAGCATCTTGAGATTTAGGTGTTATAAAAATGTTGAATAATAATTGAAAGAAAAGAAAAATTAGTGAAAGAAAAATAATAAATCTTTTTACAGAAGTTTTCTTAATACCATTTATCCAATAAATAATTAATTCATTTTTTTCTTCCATTTTGTATAATGAATAGAAAAGACTTACAAAAAACACAAACATCATTAAACGAGATAAAATTTTTGGTAGACTTAAAATTGTGTAGGTGAAATATACCTTAAATCCATGGCCATCTTCTGAAACAAAATCCAAATAATTTACAGCCTGCATTATCCATACAATTAAGGTTAAAGCGAACAATGATAGAAAAAAAAATTTTAGAAATTCTTGAATAAAACTTTTATAAATCGTTTTTTTCATTGAAATTTTCTCGATAATATTTATATATTTTTCAACTATAAGTTTATATTAAATTACAACTGAAAGTACATATTTATAAAAATGTCTATAAAAATAAGCTACAAAAAGGGTATTAGCGAAAAAACTATTAAAAATTATGTTTTGTTTGCTAACGAAGAATTCAAAATTAATGGATTAAACAAATTATCATTAAGCAAACAATCAAATCAAATAAACAGAACTATAAATTCAAATAAATCTAAGAAAAAAGAGTTTATTATTTTTAATCATAGCCCAGATCAAAAAATCATTTTAATAAAAATTAAAAACAATCAAACCTCAACTGAGAACGAGAAAAAAGGAGCAAATTTTTATAATTTTGTTAAATCTAATTTACTAGCAAATTTAACTTTTTTCGATAATAATATTTATGAAACTCAAACTAAAAACAAAAGTTTTATTGAGGAATTTTTACATGGTATGCAACTAAAGTCATATGAATTTAATAAATATAAAACAAAAAAAGAAATGACAGATATGAATATAAATATTGTCTTCAGAAAAAAAATTCCAACAAAAATTAAAAATAACAGATTTACCTCTTTACTTGAAGGTACAAATTTTACTAAAGATCTTGTATCAGAGCCGGGTAATATTCTTCATCCAGATGAATATGCAAAACGAATACTTAAATTAAAAAAAATTGGACTTAAAATTAAAGTTTATAATAAAAAAGAACTTCAAAAATTAGGTATGGGCGCTCTACTTGGAGTGGGCCAAGGTAGTATACGAGGATCTTATTTGGTTACTATGGAATGGAATGGTAGTAAATCTAAAAGTAAGCCTCTAGCTTTTGTAGGTAAGGGTGTTTGTTTTGATACTGGTGGTTACTCCCTAAAACCAGCAAAATTTATGGAAGATATGACTTATGATATGGCAGGCTCAGCTGCTGTAGTAGGTTTAATGAAAACTTTGGCTTTAAGAAAAGCAAAAATTAATGCAGTTGGTGTAGTTGGCCTTGTTGAGAATATGGTAAGTGGAAATGCTCAAAGACCTGGCGATATTGTAAAATCTTATAGTGGAAAAACTATAGAGGTTTTAAATACTGACGCTGAAGGTAGATTAGTTTTAGCAGACGCTTTAACTTTCACTGAAAAAAAATTTAAACCAAGATTCATAGTTGATTTAGCAACTTTAACTGGAGCTATTATTGTTTCTTTGGGTTCAGAGTATGCAGGGCTTTTTTCTAACGATGATAAACTATCAAAACAATTACTTGAAGCCGGTGAAAACGTTGATGAAAAATTATGGAGAATGCCTCTTCACAAAAACTTTGATAAACTGATGAACTCTAAAAATGCTGATATGCAAAACATTAATTATGTTGGGGGAGCTGGCTCAACAACTGCTGCACAATTTTTACAAAGATTTATTATTAACAAAACACCATGGGCTCATTTAGATATTGCTGGTATGGCTTTTTCAAAATATGGAGGAGCTTTAAATTCAGGAGGAGCAACAGCTTATGGCGTAAGACTCTTAAACAAACTAATAGAGGATAACTATGAGTAATATTGAACAAACACTTTCGATAATTAAACCAGATGCGGTTGAAAGAAATTTAGAAAAACAAATAAAAGATCAATTTTTAATTAATAGTTTTAAAATAATTAAAGAAAAAAAAATTCAAATATCAAAGTCTGAAGCTGAAGAATTTTATAAAGTTCATCAGACCAAACCGTTTTACAATGATTTGTGCGCATATTTATCATCAGGACCAATTGTAGTAATGATATTAGAAAAAAATAATGCAATTTTAGCTAATAGAGAGCTTATGGGTGCTACAGATCCAAAAAAATCTAATGAAGGCACTATAAGAAAGAAATATGGTATATCGATCGATAAAAATTCAGTTCATGGATCTGATAGTTCGGAAAATGCAAAAGTTGAAATTGATTTTTTCTTCAAAGATTAGCTGCAATTTTTTTTAAAGCTTTTGGATATATTTGATGTTCTAATTTAAGAACTCTTTTTGCTAAAGTTGAAATAGTATCTTTTTTATTAACTTTAATTTTTTTTTGAATAATTGTTTTACCTGAATCTAGTTTTTTATTTACAAAATGAACTGTACATCCAGTAAATTTTTCATTATTTGCAATAACTCTGTTGTGAGTATTTAACCCTTTGTATTTAGGTAAGAGAGAAGGGTGAATATTTATTATTTTTCCATTAAAACTGTTAATAAATTTGCTTGTTAGGATTGTCTTAAAACCCGCCAAGCAAATTATTTTGATTTTTTTTATTTTTAAAATTTTTAATAATTTATTTTCTGCAACCAATTTTTTTTTAAAATTAAAAATCATACTTTTAATGTTATTTTTTTTTGCATAAATTAATCCCTTTGCATTTTTTTTAGATGAAATTACTAATTTTATTTTTATAGGAGATATTTTTTTTTTTGAAAATTTTATTAAATTGTTTAAATTGGTTCCTTTTCCCGAGATAAACACCGCAATATCTAATTTATTTTTTCCAATTAATTTTACCATTAAATTTAATTTTTTTTTTATCAGTAATAATTTTACCTATTATGTAAGGTTTATAATTTTTATTAAAAAATTTATTAATTTTTTTTAAATTTTTTCGACTGCTAATTAAGCAGAAACCAACTCCGCAGTTAAATGTTCGCAACATTTCATTATCATTTACTCCTTGATTTTTTATCCATTTAAATATTTTTAATATTTTGATTTCATTTAAAAAAATATTAGCACAAAGTTTATTTGGTATTATTCTTTTAATATTTTCTTCCAATCCTCCTCCCGTAATATTAGCACATCCATTAATAAGATTATATTTATTCAAATTTAAAATTTCATTAACATAAATTTTTGTTGTTTTTAAAATCTCGGACCTTAAAATTTTATTTTTTTTAACATTAATCTTTTTTATTTTTAAAATATTTCTTAATAATGAAAAGCCATTTGAATGCAAACCGCTTGAAGGCACAGCAAGTATAAGATCGTTTTTTTTAATTTTATTTTTTTTTAGAATTTTTTTTTTATCAACTAGGCCGACTGAGAAACCCGCAATATCAAATTTTCCTTTAGAATAAGTTCCAGGCATTTCTGCTGTTTCTCCCCCAGCCAACTCACACCCAGCAATTTTACAACCTTTCACTATGCCTTTTATTATTGATTTTAATTTTTTTAATTCGATCTTATTGATAGATATATAATCTAGAAATAATATTGGTTTAGCTCCCTGAACTATAAGATCGTTTACATTCATTGCCACAAGATCAATACCTATCGTATCAAATTTTTTTAAATGATTGGCAATTTCTATTTTTGTTCCAACACCATCTGAGCTTGTAACGATATAAGGGTTTTTGAACTTGTTTGAAATCTTGGTTATAGAACCGAAACTACCTATATTGTCAAAATTAGTGTTTTGTTTAGTTTTTTTAGATATTAATGATATGAATTTGACAAATTTATCAGCAGCTTTAATGTTAACTCCACTATTTTCATATGTTAAATTATTTTTATTCATTATTATAAAATATGTTTCATAAAAATTTGATCGGCAAAAATAGATTTTATATATTTTTTTTCATCTTAGTATTATTTTTTATTAAGTTTTCCACAACTTATGCTTCATCAAAAACTTTTAATATTGTCAACTTGGAGATCAAAAAGCCCTATGATGATAAATTTGATAAAAAAAAAATTATTGAAGAAGCTTTTATAGAAGCATTTAAAGAATTAATTGCAAAAATAACAATCTCTAATGATTCAAAAAAATTAAATACAAATAATTTAAAAATAATAGAAAACTTAGTTGATTCATTTACTGTTGTTGATGAAAAATTTATTAAAAAACAATATATAGCAAAGTTCGAAGTTAATTTTAATAAAAAAGAAATATTAGATTTTTTAGAAAAAAAAAATATTTTTCCATCCATACCAAATAAAAAAAAATTATTATTAATGCCTATTTTGGTAGATGTTAATAAAAATGATATGCATCTTTTTAGCGAGAATTTATTTTATAAAAATTGGAATGAACAAGATGAAAAATATTATCTTTTAAACTATGTTCTTCCAAACGAAGATTTAGACGACATAAATTTAATCAGTAAAAACTTGATGAATATTGAGGAATATAATTTTGAAAAAATTATAAAGAAATATGAATTAAAGGATTTTATAGTAATTATTATATATAAAAATGATGAGAATTTGAAAATTCTTTCTAAAGTCAATATTAATAACAACTTAGTTATATCAAATCAAAATTTCAAAGAAATTGATATAAAAAATACAGATGAATTAATGAAAACAATTAAATCACTCAAAACAATTTATGAAAATCATTGGAAAAAAATTAATCAGATAAACACATCAATTAAACTAACAATAAATATTATATTAGATTCAAAAAACTATGAACTTATAAATAAATTTGAACAATATCTAAAAAGTTTAGACTTGGTATCTAATTATTATATAAATGATTTTTCAAATGAATTAATTCATTACAAAATAATATATAATAATACCCCAGATAAATTTATAAAGGAAATTATAAGCAAAGGATTTAAAATAGATAGATCCTCTGAAAATTGGAAAATACAATGACTGACTTAAATCAGCTATTATTTAAATTTAATTACAAACAAAATTTTAATTATGATGATTTTTTTGTTAGTAAAAGTAATTATTTTGCATTTAAAATAATTGAAGAATGGCCTCACTGGGAAAAAAATATTCTTAATATTTATGGTGAAAAATATTCTGGCAAAACCCATCTTGTAAATATTTTTTTAAGAAAAAATAAAGGAAAAAAAATTAACTCCAATGAATTAAATGATGATTTATTAAAAGAATTTAAAATTCATGAAAATATAATATTAGATAATTTTGACAATATTCCAGAAGAAAGATTGCTTTATTCATTATTTAATTTAGTAGATAGTGATAATAAATATTTAATTATAAATTCCAATTTACCAATTAACGAAATAGATTTTAAACTTAAAGATTTGAAATCTAGATCTAAGAATTGTCTTTTTGCTAAAATTGACAACCCAGATGATGAACTAATGTTTGCAATTATATTAAAAAATTTTTCAGATAGACAAATTGAAATTGATAAAAAACTTATTGATTTTATTATTAAAAGAATTGATAGATCGTATGGTAAAATATATGATTTTATATATAAGATTGATGAACTTAGTTTAAAAAAAAAAAAACCAATAGACTTTAAAACAATTAAAGAATTATTATAGGAACAAATTGAGTAGTTATAGAACACATACATGCGGAGAATTAAACATTGATAACAATGGTGAAGAAATTGTTTTGTCTGGTTGGATAAACAAAAAACGTGACCATGGAAATCTTTTATTTTTAGACCTTAGAGATAACTATGGAGTTACACAGTGTGTAATAGAAAAGAATAACTCAAATTTTAAAACCCTTGAAAAACTTCCTCTTGAGTCTGTAATTAAAATTTTAGGAAAAGTAGTAAATAGAAGTAAAGATACTATAAATAAAGAAATTGGAACAGGCGAAATTGAAGTTTCAATTTCATCCTATGAATTGCTGGGAGCTACAAAAGAACTGCCGTTACCAGTTTTTACCGACCAAGAATATGCAGAAGAAATAAGATTAAAATATAGATTTTTAGATTTGAGAAGAAAAAAAATTCATCAAAATATAATTTTGAGATCAAAAATTATTTCATTTATTAGATCTGAAATGCAAAAAATAGGATTTCATGAATTTCAAACACCTATTCTTACATCTTCAAGTCCAGAAGGTGCCAGAGATTTTTTGGTTCCAAGCAGATTAAATCCAGGAAAATTTTATGCTCTACCACAAGCGCCACAACAATTTAAGCAGCTAATTATGGTATCGGGATTTGACAAATATTTCCAAATAGCTCCATGTTTTAGAGATGAAGATGCAAGAGCTGATCGAAGTCCAGGAGAATTTTATCAACTTGATCTTGAAATGTCATTTGTTGAACAAGAAGATGTTTTTGAAGTAGTAGAAAAATTAATGATAAAATTGTTTAAAAAATTTTCAAGTAAAAAAAATGTTATTTGAAAATTTTCCTAAAATAAAATTTTCTGATGCAATGTACAAATATGGAACGGATAAACCAGACTTAAGAAACCCATTAGAAATTCATGATATTACAAGTATTTTTAAAAGAGAAGATGTTAAATTTGAAATTTTTAAGAAATTAATAAAATCAGGTTCAATCGTCAGAGCTATTGTTACAAAAAAAACAAAAGATAAACCACGAAGCTTTTTTGATAGCATTGATAATTGGGCAAAAGATCAAGGTGCCTCTGGTTTAGCATATTTTACTATAGAAAAAGGAAAAGATTTAAGTGGAAAAGGACCAGTTGGTAAATTTTTTGGACCAGAAGCTTTGGAAGAAATTATGAAAATTAGTTCAGCTGAAGTAGGTGACAGTATCTTTTTAGCATGTGGAAAAAAAATAGAAGTTGAAAAAATTCTTTCTCAAGCAAGACAGAAAATAGCTTACGATTTAAATTTAATTGATGAAGATGTTTTTGCGTTTTGTTGGATTGTAGATTATCCAATGTTTGAAAAGGATGCAATAACAAATAAAATTAAATTTAGTCATAACCCATTTTCAATGCCACAAGGTGATATAAAAAAATTAGACCTTAACAATCCACTAAATTTAAAAGCATATCAATATGATATTGTTTGTAATGGAATTGAATTATCATCAGGCGCTATAAGGAATCATATACCTGATTTAATGTATAAATTATTTGAAGTAGCTGGATATAATAAAAAAACTGTTGATGAAAAGTTTAGTGGAATGATAAATGCTTTAAGCTACGGAGCTCCTCCTCATGGAGGTATAGCACCAGGAATTGACAGAATAGTTATGTTATTAGCTGGAGAAAAAAATATTAGAGAAATTACTATGTTTCCAATGAATCAAAATGCTCAGGATTTAATGATGCAAGCCCCATCATCTGTAAGCGAAGATCAACTTAAAGAATTAAATTTGTCTTTAAAAAAGAAAAAATAGTAATTATTTTTTTCCTTTAAGATTTATTCTTATATCTGATAAATCTACAAGTTTTTTTTTTTGTAATTATTTCTTAAAAACCCTTTACTCGTAATGTCTTTAACTATTTTTAGAAATTTGTCCTGATCATCACTTGTTTCATCATTTCTTTCGTCGCTTAATTTATCGGCACCGCTTATAGACGGGGTGTGAGCCAAATCTTCTCTATTTAAGTAAGAAATTGCCAGTTCTCTAAATATATAATCAAGAATTGAACTTGCACTTAGTATTCGATCATTTCCATTTACTTTTCCAGAAGGTTCAAATTTTGTTCCAACATACGCATTTACAAATTCATCTAAAGGAACTCCATATTGTAAACCCAATGATATTGCTATTGCAAAATTATTCATTAATGCTTTAACTAGCTCACCCTCTTTACTTGTATCGATAAAAATTTCACCTATTTTTCCATCTTCGTATTCTCCCGTGTGAAGGTAAACTTTATGATTACCAATAGTGGCTTTTTGAATATAGCCTTTACGTCTATCTGGCATGCTAAATCTTTTGCTTGTTTTTTCGTTTAAATTATTAACAAAATATTGATTGTTTTTAATGATATTTTTTGGAATTTTGTCAGAAATAACATCAATTTTTTTTATTTCCTCACCTGATTCTTTTTTATTAGAATTACCATCCAAGTTTTTCGTTTTTCTATTATCTAGTTTAATATCCAATATTTCGAACTTGCCATCGTCTCTTTTCTCAATTTTTTGGAGTTCTTTTTCATTAATATCGTCTAAATAATGGCTTACTTTAAAGGTACAGTTATAAAAGGTTTCCACTAAATATTTTGCCATAAAATTATCTTAAATTAATATTTTTGAGTCTTATGAATTATATTGTATATACAAATAAATATTTTAGTCTAATTTATTTTTTACAATTTTGAATTGTATATTTTTTTTAAATTTATGTTGACAATAATTAAAGAAATTTTTATCTGGTGGAATCGCCAAACTCTAGGTACTAGAATCGACACTTTTGTTTTTGGGAAATTAGTTGGTAAAGATGAATATGGAAATAAATATTATCAAAGCAAAAAAGGAAAAAGATGGATAATTTACAATGATGAAATTGATGCATCAAAAATTCCTAACGAATTGTATTCATGGATTCATTTTACAAAAAACAAAATTGAAAATGTGCATGAATTAAAAAAATTTGAATGGCAAAAACCTCACAAACCCAACTTGACTGGAACTGAAAATTCTTATTATCCAAATAAAAATGGCAATGCAAATAAAAAAAAATATAAAACTTGGAAAAATTAATACATTAAAAAATATTATTTTTTTTGCATTTTTTTCTTTTTCAATATTTTTAAAATCTTTTTCTTATTCTTCGGAGTCCAATAATAAATTGGAAGGAGATTTAATGGAAATTAAAATTCTTGATAAAGTTAGCTCTAAAAATAGTAAATTGATATTAAAAATAGATGAAGAAAAAAAATTTGAAAATTTGTTAATTAAAGTATTAAAATGTAAAAATTCACAATTTGATGATAATCCTGAAATAACTGCATATTTGCAGGTTATTGATATCACAAATAAAAAAAATGATGAAGTTTTCGTATTTAATGGTTGGACATTTTCTTCAAGTCCATCACTAAGACCCTTTGACCATCCAATTTATGATATATGGCTAATTAAATGTTTTTAATTATATTATCTTTTCATTATCTAACCAGCTAACATTAAAATCAGAATTTAGAAATTTTTTATGATCCAATAGTTTTCGATGTAAGTTAATTGTTGTTGAAATACCTTCAATAACAAATTCATCTAATGATCTTTTCATTCTTTGTATAGCCTCTGTTCGATTTCTTCCATGACAAATTAATTTACAAATCATACTGTCATAATATGGAGTAACTTTATATCCTTGGTAAATTCCTCCATCTACTCTAGTTCTAAATCCAGAAGGCAGATGACACATTCCTATTGTTCCGGGAGATGGTTGAAAATTCTTGCTTGCATCTTCAGCATTTATTCGACATTCAATAGCATGTCCTCTAGGCATTATATCTTCTTGTTTGAGTGCAGTTTCACCAGTAAATGCTATGTAAATTTGCTCCTTAATAATGTCAATTCCTGTGACCACTTCTGTAACTGGGTGCTCTACTTGTACCCTTGTATTCATTTCTAAAAAATAAAATTTTTCATCTTGATATATAAATTCAACAGTTCC
>CABXMS010000006.1 GCA_902513415.1 uncultured Pelagibacteraceae bacterium | reverse complement strand
TTCTGGTGTTCAACCAACTGGTAATCTTCATATAGGAAATTATATAGGTGCAATAAAAAATTTTGTTGATCTTCAAAATCAAGAAGGAAATGAATGTGTTTATTGTGTTGTAGATTTACATGCAATTACTGTAAAACAAAATCCAAAAATCTTAAAAGAAAACATTAGAGAAACTACTGCTGTATTCTTGGCTAGCGGAATAGATCCAAAGAAAAGTATAATCTTTAACCAATCTATGGTTCCAGCGCACGCTGATGCTTCATGGATTTTAGGATGTATAGCTCGAATGGGATGGTTGAATAGGATGACACAGTTTAAAGAAAAAGCCGGGAAAGATAAAGAAAAAGCAAGTATTGGATTGTACATTTATCCAATATTAATGGCAGCTGACATTCTTCTATATGATGCAACACATGTTCCTGTTGGAGAAGATCAAAAACAACATTTAGAACTTTCAAGAGATATTGCTCAAAAGTTTAATTTAGATTTTGATGCTCCTGACTTTCTAAGGGTACCAGAACCTTTAATTCAAAAAAAATTTTCTAGAATTATGAGTTTAAAAGATGGAACAAAGAAAATGAGTAAATCAGATCCTTCAGATTTAAGTAGAATTAATTTAACAGATAAAAAAGATGATATAATAAATAAAATAAAAAAAGCAAAGACTGATGATAAGTCAATGCCTATTAATGAAAAAGATATAAGAAATAGGCCGGAAGTTGAAAATCTATTTGGAATATATTCTAGCTTAAAAGATCAAAATATTTCAATTACTATAGATGAATTTAAGAAAAAAAATTTTTCGGATTTTAAAAATGATCTTTCAGAGTTAGTTGTAGAAAAAATCTCTCCAATATCTAATGAAATCAATAGGTTACAAAATGATAATAATTTTATAGATAGTGTACTTAGAGAAGGTGCGGAAAAAGCCACCACTATTGCTTCGAAAAAAGTTAAAGAAATGAAAAAAATTATAGGTTTTTAGGAAATATTACTATTTAATTTTATTATATCATGATTATATAAAAACTATGTTTATTAAAACAGAAAAAACACCAAACCCGAATTCTTTAAAGTTTTTTCCTGAAAGGAAAGTTTCGAATGATGGTCCAATTGAGATTACTCATAAATCTAAATCAGATAATGAACTTATAAGAAATATTTTGTCCATTAATGGAGTGACAGGCATTTTATTGGCTAAAGATTTTCTTTCAATAAACAAAGATGAAAAAATAGAGTGGGAAGAATTAAAACATATTATAATTTCATTTATTAATGATTATTATTCTAATGGAAATAATATAATTATTGATTCTAAAAAGGAAAAAGATTCAAATAAAAATATTTCAGAAATTGAAAAAAAAATAATAAAAATTTTAGAAACAAAAATTCGTCCTGCCGTAGAAAGAGATGGAGGTGATATTAAATATAAAGATTTTAAGAATGGCACAGTTACAGTTCAGCTCCAAGGTAGTTGCTCTGGCTGTCCAAGTTCTACTATGACTTTAAAGCAAGGAGTACAAAGCCTTTTAAGTCATTATATTCCTGAAGTAAAAAACGTAATTGCTCTCTAGAATTTTAAGATAAAATATATATAAGAAATATATGACAAATTTTAACAAATTATCATTAACAAAAATAAAAAATATATTACTAAAAAAAGGTTATAAAATTGATAAAAAACCTTCCAAATCTTTAGGCAATGATGTTAAAAATTTTTTTTATATAGGTTTATTTTCTTTTTTCCTAATCGGTTTTTTTGGAGTTCTTCCAAAAATTACTAATATAGTTATTGATGTTTTTTCTAAAGCTGAAATTGTTGAAAATAATTCAAAAAAAAATTTTGAAAAAGTATTGAGTGGAAAAGAATTAGAACTATCGCCTGAAGAAAAAAAGAAAATTACTTTTAAAGATTTATTTTTTGATGTTTTTGATTTTAATGAAATTCCATCTGATACAGTAAGATTAAGTGCATCAACACTAGAACAATTATTTAAAGAAACAAAGTATAATTTAAATGATGTTAGAGAAAATAAAATGGTAAAACCAATATCATTAGATTTATTGCCAAATGAAATAAAATTTATTGAAAACACAAAAAAAAGAAAAGAATTATTCATTAAGATTGTCCTGCCTCTTATTTTAGAGGAAAATAATAGAATTAAATTAGATAGAAAAAGATTATTTGTAATATTAAATAAAAATAATAATTCTAAATCTGAGAGAGTTTGGTTAAATAATAAATTTAAACAATACGGGGTAGTTAATCGAGATTTAACTACTTTAAAAATTAGAATGGATGAAATTCCAGTATCACTAGCTATAGCACAAGCAGCTAAAGAAACTGGATGGGGTACTTCAAGATTTGCATTAGAAGGAAATGCTTTATTTGGTCAATGGACTTGGTCTGGAGAAGGTATTAAACCCGCTGCTTCAGATTCTGATTCATCACATAAAGTTATGAAGTTTAAGGTTTTACAAGCTTCTGTAAGAGCTTATCAGAGAAACTTAAATACTCATTCAAGTTATAAAGAATTTAGAGAAGAAAGAGCAACACAGAGAGACAATAATGGAAAATTAAATAGTTTAGAACTAGTAGAATATCTAGATAAATATGCAGCGACTGGCAAGGAGTATACAGAAATATTAATTAAAATTATTAAACAAAATTCACTAGTAGATTTTGATGATTCCAAATTATTACCTACGAGTGAAAAGTTAAAAAAATTAATTTAATCTATTTTAACCGAAAATTGAATACCAAGCCATTTCCAACCGTCGTCATCATTTAATGAACAATTAACTCTACCTCTTCTAAAATTAAACTTTTCTGTAAATTTAACTAATAGTTTATTATTATTAAATTGAATATTAGATTTTTTCCATTTATTTCCTTCATCGGAAAAACAATTTATATTATTAATGTTTTTTTGTTCTTTAAAAAATTCTATTAATAAATTAGGAGGGTTTTTTTTATCAGTAATAAATTTATCCTCAGGAAAAATTTTTTTAAACTGAAGAGGTAATAAATTTATTAAGAACTCAAATCTTTTCAAATCACCATATTTTTCGTTTATTGGAAATCTTGGTAATTCATATTTGTCTTTATTAAAATCAATTACACCAGAATGTTGTCCAAAAGCAAACTTAAAATTATTACTAATATATTTTTTTTGTTCTAAACTATATTCTCCAAATGGATATGAAAAATAAACAGGATTATATCCCAATTTATCTTTAAATATTTTAATTGATTTATCAATGTCATCTTGAAATTCATTAAAATCTAAATCTACTAAGTATTTATGAGAATGAGAATGATTGCCAATAGTTACAAAATCTTCTTTTTCAATTTCTTTTATTTGATCCCAAGTCATGTAACCGTGCTTTCCTACCGGCTCGGTTGAAACAAACAAAATAAAAGGTATTTTATTTTTTTTTAGATATGGCCAAGCCTTGTCATAAAAAGAGTAAAAAGCATCATCGATTGTGATTAAAATTTTTTTTTTATTTTTTGGATTTTCAAATTTATTGCTAAATTCATCAAGATTTATAAAATTATGGTTATTTTTTTTTATAATATCAATTTGTTTTTTAAATATTTCCATTTTAATATTTGTGGATGGATATTTGTTTTCTTCAAATCTATGATACATTAATGCAAGAGTTCCGTAGTCTTTTGAATATTGTTTGATATTATTTTCATCTGCATTAGAATTAATAGAAAATATAAATATTATTATGAAAAATTTAATTATTGATGCAGCAACCGATAAAATTTTATTTAAAATCATAGCTGATAAAGAATCATATACTAGTGAATTTCCAAACGATAGAGAAAATTTTGATAAATTTGCAAAATTATTATTTAATTTTTTAAAAGAAAATAACATAAAAATTAGTGACATAAAAAATGTATTTATAAATCAAGGTCCAGGCAAATTTTCTGGCATAAGGACGTCTATTTCTATAGCCAAAGCATTATGTATAACAAATAGCCTAGATTTATATGGATTTAGTTCTGATCAGGCGCTGGATAATAATTACAAAGGAATAGTGGATTTATATAGAGATGGAATATTGAAAAAAAATTTGATTAAACCTATATATTAAAGTTAAAATAATATTATGTCAGAAACTATACAACAAAAATGTATATCAAAAGGTGTTAAGTTAACAGAGCAACGAAAAGTGATTGCCAGAGTAATGGGGGAATCTAAAAAAAATTATGGAGAGTCAGATCATCCAGATGTAGACGAATTATATAGTAGAGTAATTAAAGTTGATCCAAAAATTAGCATTGCAACAGTTTATAGAACCGTGAAGCTCTTTGAAGAATCAGGAATTATTGCAAAGCATGATTTTAAAGGAGGCAAAGCTCGTTACGAAGAGTTAAATGAAAGTCACCACGATCACCTTATTGATATAAAAACAGGTGAAATAATAGAATTTGTTGATGAGGAAATAGAGAAGCTTCAAGAAAAAGTTGCTGAAAAATATGGATATAAATTGGTTGACCATAAATTAGAACTTTATGGTGTCAAAAAAAAATCTTAATTGATGCAGAAAAAAATTTTTATTAAAACATTTGGATGTCAAATGAATGAGTATGACTCAAATCGAATTTATGATTCTGTAAAAAAAATAGGTTTTCAAAAAACTGAAGATCAAAACAAAACTGATTGTTATATTTTAAATACTTGTCACATAAGAGATAAAGCAAAAGAGAAAGTTTATCATGAAGTAGGCAGAGTGAAAAAATTATATAGAAATAAAAATAAGCCAATAATTATCGTATCAGGATGTGTGGCTCAAGCAGAAAACGAAGAAATGTTAAAAAGAGAACCCTACATAGATATAGTCATAGGACCTCAATCATATCATAAAATAAATGATATTTTGATAAATTATATAGAAAAAAAAAAGGTAGAAGAAACAGATTTTGAAACAATTGCAAAATTCGAATATTTTGACGAAATTAAAAATTCGAATAATAAAATCTCTTCTTTTTTAACTATACAGGAAGGTTGTGATAAGTTTTGTAATTTTTGTGTTGTGCCATATACAAGAGGACCAGAATATTCAAGACCATTTGATAAAATTATTATTGAAGCTGAAGAATTAGTCAAAAATGGCGCGAGAGAAATCACATTGCTTGGTCAGAATGTTAATGCTTACTCTTACAAAAAAAATTTAAAAGAATATAAAATTTTTAATATAATAAAAGAATTAGAAAAATTTACTGAATTAAAAAGAATTAGATATACAACTTCTCACCCAAGGGATATGACCGAGGATTTAATTGAATGTTATTCCACAAGCAAAAAATTAATGCCATTTATTCATCTACCTATACAAAGTGGATCAAATAAAATATTAAAATTAATGAATAGAAAACATACTGTTGAGGAGTACATAAATATTTATAATAAGATAAAAAAAATTAATCCTCTTATAGAGTTTTCAAGTGATTTTATTATTTCATACCCAGGTGAAACTGAAGAAGATTTTAACCAAACAATGGCATTGGTAAAAGAGCTTAAGTTTATAAATTCATTTTCTTATATTTTTAGCCCAAGACCTGGAACAAAAGCTGCAGAACTAAAAATAATTGATAAAGAAATATCTAAAGAAAGATTAGTTAATATACAAAAATATTTATTTCATTATCAATTAGAAATGAATAAATCATTTGAAAACAAATCCATTGAAGTTCTTGTTGAAAATAAACTTGATAATCAAGACAAACTTTTTGGAAGAAATAATTATTTAAACTCAGTAATTTTTAAAGGAAACAAAGAAAACATAGGAAAAATAGTTAAGGTCAAAATAGAAAGTTCCAATCAAAATAGTTTATTTGGAAACATTGAAAACAATAATATGAAAGCAGCATAATTTGAGAGGGATAGTCAATAAAAAATTAAATTCAGATTTAAAATTTGTATATTCAGAAAATGACACATTAAGTATAATTTTTCAAAGTAATGAATTATTGCTAGGTGTGGTCGGTGAATTTAATAACAATATTAAAGAATTAGAAAATATTATAGATACAAATATATATTCAAGAGGAAATTCTATTGTAGTTAAAAGTGATCAAAAAAAGAATGAATTAGTAAAAAACGCAATTAAATTTTTATCTGAACAGTTTAAAATTAATGGAACTGTAGAAAAAAAAGATATAATTTCTTCCGTAAATAAATTTATGATTGATGAGAAAATAAATAAAAGCGGAAAAAATATAGAGTATATTATTAAGACTCCAAAAAAATCGGTTATACCAAGATCAGAAAAACAGAAAAATTATGTTAGAGCTTTAAGAGATGCTGAAATTATAATTTCGGCTGGACCTGCTGGTACTGGAAAAACATTTTTAGCAGTAGCTGTTGCTTTAACTATGCTTTTAGAAAAAAAAATTGAAAAAATTATACTATCAAGGCCAGCTGTAGAGGCAGGAGAAAGATTAGGTTTTCTGCCTGGTGATATGAGAGAAAAAGTAGATCCATATTTAAGACCTCTTTATGATTCTCTTTATGATCTATTAGATTTTGAAAAAATTCAAAAAAAAATAGAAGTAGGTGATATAGAAATTGCACCTTTAGCCTTTATGAGAGGAAGAACATTAAAAAATTCTTTTGCAATTTTAGATGAAGCACAAAATGCCACTGACACACAGATTAAAATGTTTTTAACTAGAATCGGAGAAAACTCTAAAATAGTTATAAATGGTGATCCATCACAAATAGATTTACCCAATAAATCACTATCTGGTTTAAATAGATCAAAAAAACTTTTAGGACATTTAAAGGAAATCGAAGTAGTTGATTTTGATCATACAGATGTGGTTAGACATCCTTTAGTTTCTAAAATTGTAAAAGCATATACTGATCAAAATAGCAATGAATGATTAAAGCTAACGTAATTCTAGGCTATTCAAGCTGGAAAAATAAGATAAAAAAACCAGATAGTTATATTAGATTTAGGCTAAAAAAACTTTCAAAATATTCAATATTTAAAAATAAAAAACACGAATTTACGATTTTTCTTACTAGTAGTAATAAAATGAAGAAACTTAATAAAAAATTTAGAAAAAAAAATAAACCAACAGATGTACTATCATTTCCTATTAATAAAAATAGTAATAAAAATTCTTACATTGGAGATATAGCTTTAAGTTTTGAAATAATTAACAAAAGATCAAAACTAACAAATTTTAATATTGAGTTTGATAAAATGTGGTTACATGGATATTTACATCTAATTGGTTATGATCATAAAAAATTTAAAGAATTTAAAAAAATGAATGCAAAAGAGAATTTAATTTTAAACTATTTAAAAAAAAAAATTGACTATAAATATTAATAATAAAATATTATTTTATCTAATTCCTTTTTTTATAGGTCTGGCGACGTCATTTTCTTTGCCACCTTATAATTATTTAATAATTAATTTTATTTTTTATCCAATATTATTTGTTTTTTTTGTATCAAATTATAATAAAAATAAATGGATATCATTTAAAATCGGGTGGATATTTGGTTTAGGATATTTTATTTCAAATATATATTGGATTACAAATTCATTAACTTTTGATGATCAATTCAAGATTTTAATCCCAATAGCTTTAATATCTATTCCATTATTTCTTGGATTATTTTATGGTGTATTTACTTTAATTTGTTCTTTCTTTAATTTAAAAAATAATTTTTCCTCTATATTAATTTTTGCGATTTCACTTTCATCTATTGAATTTATGAGAGGTTTTATTTTCGGTGGATTTCCATGGAACTTAAATGCTTATAGTTGGACGAATTACCCAAATTTTTTACAGGTATTATCTATTATTGGAACTTATTCGTTTAATTTAATATCAATTACAATTTTTTTAATTCCATCAATATTTTTTCTAAAATATAATATTAAATTAAAATCGATAGCTTTATTTTTTTTAGTTTTATTGCTTACTTTAAATTATATTTATGGATCGATAATAATTAGCAATTACAATAAAAGAGATAATAAAGAAATAAATAGTGTTATTAAGATAATTTCACCTAAAATTGAAATTAATAGATTTTTTGAAAATGAAAAACCTTATGAAATAATTAAGGAGTTGATAAAATTAAGCAATCCAAATCCTCAAAAAAAAACAATTTTTGTATTTCCTGAAGGAATACTAACCGGCGTATACGCAGACGATTTAAAAAATTACAGAAAATTATTTAGCAATAATTTTTCTTCAAATCATAAAATTATTTTAGGAATAAATAGTATTGAAAATAATAAAACCTACAATTCACTCCTAGTTATAAATAAAGATGCCAATATTTTGGCAAAATATAATAAAAATAAATTAGTACCATTTGGTGAATTTTTACCATTAGAAAATTTACTTTCAAAATTGGGTATTAAGAAAATAATTTCTGGATATCAGTCATATAGTGCAGATGATAATCGAAAAGTTTTAACTATAAATAAAATTAAATTTCTTCCACTGATTTGTTATGAAATTATTTATTCTGGACAATTAAATAAAAGCAATGAAGATTTTGATTTTATTATTAACATCTCCGAAGATGGTTGGTTTGGAAATTCAATTGGCCCACATCAACACTTTTCACATTCAATATTTAGGGCAATTGAGGAGGGAAAAAATTTAATTCGTTCAACGAACAATGGAACAACAGCCTACATTGATCCAACAGGAAAAATTGTGCATGAGATTAAATCAACCCAGAGGGGAGTTATTGAATTAAATAATTTTAAAAATAACAAAAATAGCATCTTTAGCTCGCATGGTAATAAGTTATTCTTTTATTTTATAATATTTTATATTAGTTTGATTTTTTTTCTAAAAAAAAAAGAGAGCAAAGGGAGTTGAGATGAAAAAAGATTATTTATTTACTAGTGAATCAGTTTCTGAAGGACATCCAGACAAAGTTTGCGATAGAATTTCAGATATGGTGGTTGATACATATTTAGGTTTAGAACCACAGGCAAGAGTAGCATGTGAAACTTTAACAACAACAAACAAAGTAGTTTTGGCAGGTGAAACAAGAGGACCTGAGATTAATAAAGATGAACTAATTTCAAAAGTTAGAGAATGTATTAAAGATATAGGTTATGATCAAAAAGGCTTTACATGGAAAGAAGCTACTAAAATAGAAAGTCATTTACATTCGCAATCTTCAGATATAGCAATGGGAGTTGACTCATCAGGTAATAAAGATGAAGGTGCAGGAGACCAAGGAATTATGTTTGGTTATGCTTGCAATGAAACTGATGTTTTAATGCCTGCTCCAATCCATTATTCACACAAAATTTTAAGACTAATGGCAGAAGATAGAAAATCTGGAAAATTAAAAAATATTGAACCAGACTCAAAAAGCCAAATTACAATTCAGTATAAGGACGGTAAACCATCTTCAGTAAAATCAGTAGTCATATCTACTCAACATTCAGCCGATGTAAATCAAGCTCAAGTAAGAGAATTAGTTAAGCCTTATATAGAAAAATCAATTCCAAAAAATCTAATCAATGGTTTAGATGATGCAGAAATTTATATAAACCCTACAGGCAATTTTGTTATTGGTGGACCGGATGGAGATAGTGGTTTAACAGGTAGAAAAATTATTGTTGATACTTATGGTGGAGCAGCACCACACGGTGGTGGAGCATTTTCTGGAAAAGATCCAACAAAAGTTGATAGATCTGCAGCTTATGCGTCTAGATACTTAGCAAAAAATGTAGTTGCTTCTGGAATTGCAGATAAGTGTTTAATTCAATTAGCTTATGCAATAGGAGTATCAAAACCTTTATCTATCTATGTTGAATTATTTGATAATGACGAAGAAAAAAATAAACATGTTGAAAAACTTATAAACGAAAATTTTGATTTAAGTCCAAGAGGAATAAGAGAAATGCTTGGCTTAAATAAGCCAATTTATCAAGAAACGGCAGCTTACGGTCATTTTGGTAGGGAAGTTGGGTCTAATGGCTCATTTTCTTGGGAAAAAACTGATAAATCAAAGATTTTTAAGTAATTAAATAAAGTTGAAAAATTAAAAAAAATACATATATTCCAGTTACATTGTTGAAATTTCAAAATGGGCCTCGGCCCATTTTTTTTTGGAGCAAACAAAAATGTTAAATAGAAGAGCAGATAAATTAGAATTGTTAAGAATCGCTGAAGCCGTAGCTTTGGAGAAATCTATAGACAAAGAGTTAATTATAGATTCAATGGAAAGTGGAATAGCTAAAGCAGCAAAATCTAAATTTGGTTCTGAAAATGAAATTAAAGTTTTAATTAACAGAGATAATGGAGATATAGGAATTTTTAGAAAATTAACTATTGTAGATAAACCAGAAAATATTAACTTAGAAATTAGCTTAAAAGACGCTATTTCTTTAAGTGATGAAAATAAAGACAAGAAGGTTGGAGATGAAATTTTACAAACACTACCATCTTTTGATTTTGGAAGAATAGCTGCACAAACAGCAAAACAAGTAATAACTTTTAATGTTAGAGAAGCGGAAAGAGAAAGACAATATAATGATTTTATTGATAAAAAAGATACAGTCCTAAGTGGAATAGTAAAAAGATTAGAATTTGGAAATGTAATTGTCGATTTAGGTAAAACGGAAGCAATTATTCAAAAAAATGAAATGATTCCTAGAGAAAATATTAAACCCGGGGATCGAGTAAAGGCATATTGTCTTGATGTAAGAAGAGAGCCTAGAGGTCAGCAAATATTTTTATCAAGAGCACATCCTAAATTTATGGAAAAACTTTTTATACAAGAAGTACCAGAAATTTACGATGGGTTAATTGAAATAAAATCATCTGCTAGAGATCCTGGAAGTAGAGCTAAAATATGTGTGAAAGCCATAGATACATCCTTAGATCCAGTCGGAGCATGTGTAGGGATGAGAGGAAGTCGAGTTCAGGCAGTTGTAAATGAATTACAAGGAGAAAAAATTGATATAGTAAATTGGTCTGAGGATCCAGCAGCAGTTGTTGCAAACGCTCTATCACCAGCTGAAGTTCAAAGAGTAAATGTAGACAATGATGAAAAAAAACTGGATGTTATTTTGTCAGAGGAAAATTTAAGTAAAGCAATTGGTAGAAGAGGTCAAAATGTTAGACTGGCAACTAAATTACTTAATTATGAAATTAATATAATGACTGATCAAGAAGACTCTGAGAAAAGACAAGTAGAATTCAAAGAAAAAACAGATAACTTTGTTAAAAATTTGGAATTAGATGAGACTTTAGGCCAACTATTAGTTGCTGAGGGCTTTTCTTCTATTGATGATATTAAAGACAGTGAAATAGAAGCATTAACAAAAATTGAAGGCATAGAAGATGATACTGCAAAAGAGTTAATTGAGAGAGCTAAAGAATTTTACCAAAAAGACCAAGAGGAAATTGCAAAAAAAGTTAAAGATCTGGGTTTAGAAAATGAATTAATTAATCACAAAGGTTTAACGCCGGGTATGCTAGTTACTCTTGGAGAAAAAAAAATATTAACTTTAAATGATTTTGCCGATTTATCATCAGATGAGCTAACAGGTACTTATGATATAGTTAAAGGTGAAAGAATTAAAATTAAAGGTTTTTTAGAAGAATTTGCTTTAACTAGAAAAGAAGCAGATGATTTAATTATGTCTGCAAGAGATATAATTTATAAAGATTGAGAGATGCTAAATGGAGAAAAAAAAAACAAAGTTAACTATTTCAGGAAGTTCAAAAAAAACGATGAGCAGTATTGAAATAGCAAAAACGCAAGGAAAAAATTCAGTTTTAATTCAAAAGAAATCAAACAGATATGCAAATAAGTCAAATTTTGTTAATAAAAATCAAAAACCTTATTTTCCATCTAAAAGTCCATCTTTTCCAAAAAAACCTGTATTTTCAAAACCTCCAATAAATACTTCTAATGATTTTGAGAAAAGAAAATTAGCTGAACAGAGAGCAACAAAAAGATTAAAAGGTGAAGCTCCTGCTAAAGGAAAAGAGGGTAAAACAGGCTCTAAAAGAAGAGAATTAAAACTTACAGTGTCTAGAGCATTAAATAGCGAAGATATAGAAACAAAAGGCAGAAGCTTAGCTTCATTGAGAAGGGCAAAACAAAAAGAAAATAGAGACTTAAAATCAAAAAAAGATGAAAGTAAAGAACCATTAAAACCAGTTAAGCGGGATGTAAAAATTCCAGAAGTAATAACAATAAGAGAGCTTGCAAATAGGATGGCAGAACAATCAAGCAATATTATAAAACATTTATTAGGCATGGGAGTTACTGTTACAATTAATCATAGTATTAATTCTGACATTGCTGAATATTTAGTTCAAGAATTTGGACACAATCCTATTAAAGAACAAAAAGCAGAAGAAATAATAAAAAAAATAAAAGAAGTTAAATCTGAAAATTTAAAAAATAGACCACCAATCGTTACAGTAATGGGGCACGTTGATCATGGAAAAACTTCACTTTTAGATGTTTTAAGAAAGGCAAATGTTGTTTCGGGAGAGTTTGGAGGTATTACACAACATATTGGAGCGTATCAGGTCAATACTGAAAAAAGTAAAATTACATTTATTGATACTCCTGGTCATGCAGCCTTTACTGAAATGAGAGCTAGGGGTTCAAAATTGACAGATATAGTTGTATTAGTAGTTGCAGCAGACGATGGTGTAAAACCACAAACAGTAGAATCAATAAAACATGCCAAAGCTGCAAAAGTACCTATAGTAGTTGCAATAAATAAATGTGATCTTCCAGGAGCTGACCCTCAAAAAATTAAAAATCAGCTACTTGAACACGAACTAATCGCTGAAGAATTATCTGGCGACACTTTAATGGTTGAGATATCAACAAAAACAAAAAAAAATTTAGATAAACTTTTAGAATCAATTCAACTTCAATCTGAATTATTAGATTTGAAAAGCGATTTTGATATAAAAGCTACTGGAGCAGTAATAGAGTCAAAAATTGATGTAGGAAAAGGCCCAATAGTAAATATTATTGTAACGACTGGAACTCTAAGAAAAGGTGATTACTTTGTAAGTGGATTAAAATCAGGAAAAGTTAGAGCTATTATTAATGATTTAGGAAAAAATATTGATGAAGCTCCACCAGCAACTCCAGTAGAAGTGTTAGGAATAAATGGTGCTGCAAAAGCTGGAGATGATTTTATTGTTTTTGAAAGTGAAAAAGAGGCAAAAGAAATTTGTGATGAAAGAATACAAGAAAAACAAGAAGGGAAAAATCCTTTAACTTTTGTTACTCAAGATTCGGCATTTAAAGATAAGTCATCAGAAATTTTAAATATTATTATCAAATCAGATGTACATGGTTCCTCAGAAGCTATTAAAAATGCTATTTCTCAAATACAGCACGATGAAGTTTCGCCAAAAATTATATTGTCTGATATTGGAATGGTTACAGAAACAGATGTAACGCTTGCAAAAGCCTCGAACGCAGTCTTGATAGCATTTAACATAAAACCAAACAAAGAAGCTAAAAAATTAGCGGAACAAGAAAAAATTGTTATTTCTTCATATAACATTATTTATGAAGTATTAGATTTCATTAAAAACAAAATGTCAGGTTTATTAGCTCCAGATGTTGAAGAAAAAATTATTGGTTCAGCAGAAATACTTGAAATATTTAAAGTTTCAAAAATTGGAAAAGTTGCAGGCTCTAAAGTAATTGATGGTGAAATTTCACAAGATTCAAGCGCTAGAGTAATTAGGGATGGAAGGATTATTTTTAATGGAAAAATTGGATCAATATTTAGAGAAAAAAACCAAGCAAAACAAGTTGTGGCAGGTTTAGAATGTGGAATTACAATTAAAGATTTTAATGACTATCAGAAAAAAGATATAATCGAAGCTTATAATTCAACAATAACTGAGAGAAGAGTATAATATGAGAAATTTGGGAAAACCAATGACACAAAGACAGCTAAGAGTTGGAGAGATGATAAAACAAGCTTTAGGTATGATATTTATTAGAGGAGAAGCCAAAATACCAAATTTAGAAACTAAAAGTATTACTGTTACTGAAGTTAGGATGAGTCCAGATTTAAAAACCGCTAAAACTTTTGTACTTCCAATGGGAGGAATAAATTCTAGCGAAATTGTTGAGCAGTTGAAAGAGTTTTCATTTGTTATAAGAAAAGTTCTTTCAAAAAAAATAACTATGAAATTTTTACCAAAAATAATATTTGTTAAAGATGAGTCATTTGACTATGCAGAAAAAATAGAAAATTTAATAAAACAAACAAATAAATAAGGAAAACGATGACAAAAAAGAGTAAAGAACTAGCTATTCATGATAAAGACACTGGGTCTTCAGAAGTTCAAATAGCACTACTGACTGATAAGATTGAAAATTTATCAAATCATATAAAAAAA
Source organism: uncultured Pelagibacteraceae bacterium (assembly GCA_902513415.1). Next base: position 7,902 of record CABXMS010000006.1, on the reverse strand, counting down.
TCTAAAAAAGATAAACATTCTTCTGTAGGTTTACTAAAAGCAGTAAATAGAAGAAAAAAATTATTAGATTATTTAAAAAGAAATAAAATAGAATCTTACCAGAACGTAATATCAAAATTAAATTTAAGAAAGTAGAAAGAAATGTTTAAAGTATTTAAAAAAGAAATTGAGCTAAACGGAAAAAAAATAAGTTTAGAAACAGGAAAAATTGCAAGACAAGCTGATGGTGCAATAATTGCAAAATGTGGTGAAACAGTTATTTTAGCAACAGTTGTAGGAGCAAAGAAAGTAAATCCAGATATGGATTATTTTCCTTTATCCGTTAACTACCAGGAAAAGTATTACGCTGGTGGAAAAATCCCAGGTGGGTATTTTAAAAGAGAAGCAAGACCAACTGAAAGTGAACAATTAATTTCAAGATTAATTGATAGACCTATAAGACCATTGTTTCCAGATGAATTTAAAAATGAAGTACAGTTGTTACCAACAGTAATTTCTTACGATAAAGATAGCCAACCAGATATTTTAGCAATCATTGCTTCATCGGCAGCGCTAGCTATATCAGGCATGCCGTTTATGGGACCTGTAGGAGCATCTAGAGTAGGATTTGTTGATGGCAAGTACATTCTTAACCCATCAAAAGCTGAATTAGAAAATTCTAGTTTAGATTTGGTTGTAGCGGGAACCAAAGATGCTGTGCTTATGGTTGAATCTGAAACAAAAGGTTTAACAGAAGAAGTAATGTTAGATGCAGTTAAATTTGGTCACGAAGGTTTTGTTCCAGTAATCAAAATGATAGAGGAACTAGCAAAAGAATGTAGAAAGCCAGAGTGGATCGTTGAAAAGAAAGATTTGTCTGAAATTAAGAAAAAACTTGAGAGTGAATTTACTAAAGATTTGACTAAAGCATTTGCTACAAGAGATAAGCAAGATAGATCAAATCAAATTTCAGAGATCAATGATAAGGCTAAGAAACTTTTCGAAGAGAATGAAAATTATTCTGATTTTGATGTTAATGATGAATTAAAAAATCTTGAAAAATCTATTGTGAGAACTGACATTCTTAAAAACAAAAAAAGAATTGATGGTAGAGGTTTATCTGATGTAAGAGCTATTGAGTGTGAGGTTGGTATTTTACCAAGAACTCACGGTTCAGCATTATTTACCAGAGGAGAGACCCAAGCAATAGTAACAACTACGCTTGGAACCTCAGATGATGAGCAAAGATTAGAAAGTTTAGATGGACAACATAGAGAAAGATTTATGCTTCACTATAACTTCCCTCCTTTTTCAGTTGGAGAGGTAGGAAGAATTGGGACAGGAAGAAGAGAAGTTGGTCATGGAAAATTAGCATGGAGAGCAATTAATTCATCTTTACCTTCAAAAGAAAGTTTCCCTTACACATTTAGAATAGTATCAGATATTACAGAATCAAATGGTTCGTCCTCGATGGCAACAGTTTGCGGAACTTCATTAGCATTAATGGATGCTGGTGTTCCAATAAAAGAACCAGTTGCAGGTATAGCTATGGGCTTAATTAAAGAAGGTGATGACTTTAGTGTATTATCTGACATTCTTGGCGATGAAGACCACTTGGGTGATATGGATTTTAAAGTAGCTGGTACTAAAGACGGTATTACATCACTTCAAATGGACATTAAGATTACTGGAATTACATTTGAAATAATGGAGCAAGCATTGAAACAAGCAAAAGATGGAAGAATTCACATCTTGGGTGAAATGAATAAAGCTTTAGACAAATCAAGAGATGGTCTTGGTAAGCACACTCCAAAAATGGAAAAAATAACAGTAGATAAAAAAGATATTGCTACTGTTATTGGAAAAGGTGGAGCAACAATAAGAGAAATAGTTGAAAAATCAGGTGCCAAAGTAGATGTTAACGATGAAGGAGTTGTAACAGTTGCCGCACCAGATGAAGAATCTAGAAATATAGCTCTACAAATTATAAAAGATTTAACAGCTAAAGCTGAAATGAATAAAATTTATAATGGAAAAGTTATAAAGATTATGGAATTTGGAGCTTTTGTTAACTTTCTTGGAAAACAAGATGGTCTTGTTCACATCTCAGAACTAGCTAACAAAAGAGTTGCTAAGGTTACTGATGTTGTAAAAGAAGGTGACGCAGTTAAGGTTAAAGTTATTGGTTTTGATAGAGGTAAAGTTAAATTATCAATAAAGCAAGCTGTAGCGTAAAATTTTTAATATACGATTGAAATGGTTCGTGAATAACAAGTTAGATTATATAATTGAAAAAATTAAGAATATAAAAAATATAAATATATTAGAATTAGGTGTTCAAAGAGGTTCATCAACAAAAAAATTCCTGGATGTTTGTGAAAGCAATAATGGTTTTTTAACATCTATTGATATAGATGATTGTTCAAAAGTATCTAATAGTGATAGGTGGAAATTTATACATTCTAGTGATGATAATTTTGAGAAAATTGACAAAATCATATCAAAAAGTTTTGATTTTGTATTTATAGATTCTTTACATGAGCCAAACCATGTTAAAAAAATATTTTATCATTATTATGATTTACTGAAAGTTGATGGGTTATGTATTATTGATGATATAAGTTGGATCCCATATACCAAAAATGAATACAGAAATAATGAATTTGCAGAAAATATAAATAGATCAACATTTAAAATTATTCTTGAAATTTATAATATGAATAAAGAAAATTTTAATTTGGAGTTTTTTTTTAAGGATTCGGGATATGCTATTATCACAAAAAAAAATAACAATATTTTAAATCAATCTAAAAAAATAATTTCTAGAGAATACGGAATTAAAAATTTAATAAGAAAAATTTATAAAAGAATGCCAAAAAAATAACATTAACTAATAAATTTACAACATATAATCACCATATCTGAAATTTTTTTTATTATTTATTCTTCTTTTTATTTTTTTTAATTCTTCTTTTTTCTTTTAAAGAAAGTTTTGGTTTTTTCATAACACTTGAATCTTTGAATGATTTGCCACTATATCTTTTTGACATAGATTAAATTTTAGGTAATATTTTTAGGATCTGGCATTCCTACTTTGTTATATCCAGCGTCTACATAGTGAATTTCGCCGGTAACACCACCTCCTAGATCGCTTAATAAATATAAAGCTGAATTTCCAACATCATGGATATCTACATTTCTTTTTAGAAATGAGTGATCTTCATTCCATTTATAAAGAAATTTTGCATCACCTATAGCAGATGCTGCTAGAGTTTTAATTGGTCCTGCACTTATTGCATTAACTCTAATTCCTTTTGCTCCTAGATCTCTTGCTAGATATTTAACACTTGCCTCAAGTGCAGATTTACAAACACCCATTACATTATAATTTGGAATAGCTTTATTAGATTCGTAAGTTAAAGTAAGCATACTTCCATCTTTGTTCATTATTTTTGAGGCTTCTTTTGCAATTTCTGTAAATGAAAAGCACGAAATTAACATACTTCGTAAAAAATTTTCTCTAGTGGTATTTAAATATTCTCCTGATAATTCTGATTTATCGGAAAAAGCCACTGCATGAACAACAAAATCAATATGCCCCCATTTTGATTTTATATCCTCAAAAAGTTTTGTTACTTCTTCTTTTTTTTCAACATCACAGCTAAAAGTAATATTTGAATTTAATTTTTCTGCTAAAGGAACTACTCTTTTTTTTAAGGCATCACCCAGGTATGTAAATGCTAATTCTGCTCCAGATCCAGCTAATTTTTGAGAAATACCCCAAGCAATGGATCTCTCATTGGCAACACCCATAATTAATCCTTTTTTGCCCTTCATTAAACTCATAAATTAAACCTTTTCAAAAACTAATGTTGCGTTAGTTCCTCCAAATCCAAAACTATTAGACATAATAGAATTTAAAGATACATCTTTTTCAACTTTTGTAACTATTGGATATTTTTTTGCTTCATCATCCATGTCATGGATATTAATTGAAGCTGAAATAAAACTATTTTTCATCATAATCAGACTATAAACTGCTTCGTGAACTGAAGTGGCTCCTAATGAATGACCAGAAAGAGATTTTGTAGAACTTATTTTAGGAACATCATCTTTAAATACTTCTCCTACTGCCTTAAGCTCAGTTATATCACCTACAGGAGTTGAAGTTCCATGAGTATTTATATAATCAATTTTATTTTTAGCCGTACTCAATGCCATTTGCATACATCTTACAGCACCTTCGCCTGATGGCGCTACCATATCATAACCATCAGAAGTTGCTCCATAACCAGTTAGTTCAGCATATATTTTTGCACCTCTTGCTTTTGCATGTTCGTATTCTTCAAGAACTAAAACACCACCGCCACCAGATATTACAAAACCATCTCTTGTTTTATCATATGGTCTAGAAGCAGTTTGAGGTGTATCATTATATTTTGATGATAAAGCCGTCATAGCATCAAACATTGCAGTCATTGCAAAATGAACTTCGTCACTACCACCTGCAAATACAATTTTTTGTTTTCCCAGTTGAATCAATTCCATTCCATTTCCAATACAATGTCCACTAGTTGCACATGCAGAACTAATAGTATAGTTAACACCTTTAATTTTGAAAGGTACAGCAAGAGTAGCTGAAGCTGTGCTTGACATGGTTCTTGGAACAACAAATGGTCCCATTTTTTTTGGGTTTTTTTCTCTTGTTTTGTCAGCTGCCAAAATAACATTTTGAATTGATGGTCCACCGGAACCCATAATCATACCAGTTAAAATATTACTCACATCTTTTTCTTCTAGTCCCGAATCTTTGACAGCTTCAGCCATTGAAATATAATTATATGCAGAACCTGGGCCCATAAATCGAATAAATTTTCTATCGACATGGTCTTCAAGTTTAATATTTGGTTTGCCATGAACATGACTCTTTAAATTATATTCTTTATATTCTTCAGAAAATGTAATTCCAGATTTTGAATTTATTAAAGATTTACAAACTTCTTCTTGATTGTTACCTAGACAAGAAACGACACCAATACCTGTTATTACTACTCTTTTCATTACTTAAACAATCCTACTTTTAAATTTTCAGCGGAATATATTTTTTTTTCATCAGCTTTTAATATACCATTTGCTAAACCCACAGTAGTACCTTCTTTTATAAGAATTCTTTTCATATCTATTTCGTATGTTGCTATTTTAACATTTTTTAATACTTCTCCAGTAAATTTCACAGTATTAACACCCAAAGCCCTTCCTTTACCAGGATTTCCAAGCCACCCCAGATAAAAGCCAACAAGTTGCCACATAGCATCTAAACCCAGACATCCTGGCATAACTGAATCATCTTTAAAGTGGCAATCAAAAAACCACAAATTATCTTTAATATCTAGTTCAGCTTTAATTAATCCTTTTTTATAAATTCCACCATTCTCACTAATTTCTGTTATTCTGTCAAACATGAGCATTGGTGGCAAAGGTAATTTTGCATTTCCTGGACCAAAAAGTTTACCATTTCCACAATCAATTAATTCTTCATAACTGTATGATGATTTTTTATTCATAAATGTTAGCTATTTATTACTTTATTTAAAATAATTATAATATACAATTTCTTTAGAATAGTTATAAATCAGGCAAAAAAATGAACAATAATACTATTTTTATTGAAAAATTAAGATCTTCAGGTTTAAGACCAACCAAGCAGAGAATAGAAATTTGTAAGTTACTATTTGGTAGAAAAGATACTTTTCATTTTACAATAAATAACTTGAAAAATATTTTAAAAAAAAATTCTTCAAAAAAAATATCCCTTGCAACAATTTATAACACTGTACATGCTTTTAAAAGCAAAGGTTATTTAAAAGAAATTTCAATCAATACTGATAAAAATTATTTTGACACCAATGTATCAAATCACCATCATTTTTTTGATGAAAGTAAAAATGAACTTATAGATTTAATAGATAAAGATATAAGTAATTTAAAAATAAAAAAACATATTCCTGGAAAAAAAATTAAATCAATCGAAGTTTTAGTTAAGATTGAAAATGACAACTAATTTCAATTGAAAGTATATTAGAATAATTCTAAAGTATTGACTTTAAATTAGAATAATTATAAATTCTAATCCATGAGTGCAGAATCAAAATGTCCATTTACAGGAGCTGGAACTCCACCGAAATTTCCAACTGGTAGAGGAACTTCAAATAGAGATTGGTGGCCTAATAGTTTAAATCTAAAAATTTTAAGTCAACATTCGTCTTTAGTTAACCCTATGGATAAGAAATTTAGTTATGCAAAAGAATTTAAAAAACTTAAACTCAATGCGTTAAAAAAAGATTTACATAAATTAATGACAGATTCACAAGATTGGTGGCCAGCTGATTATGGTCATTACGGTGGACTTTTTGTTAGATTGGCATGGCATGCTGCAGGAACATACAGAACTGGTGATGGACGTGGTGGAGCTGGCACAGGCAACCAACGCTTTGCCCCATTAAATAGTTGGCCAGATAATGTTAATCTCGACAAAGGAAGATTATTACTTTGGCCCATTAAAAAAAAATATGGTAAAAAAATTTCTTGGGCTGATCTTTTTATCTTAGTGGGGAATGTTGCCTTGGAGTCTATGGGATTTAAAACTTTTGGTTTTGGAGGTGGTAGAGAGGATATTTGGGAACCCGAAGAAGATATTTATTGGGGATCAGAAAAAGAATGGCTTGGAGTTAATCGTTACAGTGGCAAAAGAGATCTTGAAAATCCTTTAGGTGCGGCCCATATGGGGTTAATTTATGTAAACCCGCAAGGTCCAAATGCAAATCCAGATCCTCTCTTAGCTGCTCATGATATACGTGAAACTTTCGGTCGTATGGCTATGAACGATTATGAAACGGTAGCACTTATAGCTGGTGGACATACTTTTGGAAAATCTCATGGTGCTGCTCCAGAATCACACAAAGGTCCAGAACCTGAAGGAGCAAAAATTCAAGAACAAAGTATGGGTTGGACAAGTAATTTTGGAACCGGTAAGGGCGGAGATACTGTTAGTAGTGGTCTAGAGGGAGCTTGGACTGTTAACCCAACAAAATGGGATAATGGTTATTTTGATTTACTATTTGGTCATGAGTGGGAATTAACAAAGAGTCCAGCAGGAGCACATCAATGGAAACCAAAGCAGAACGGGGCTGATATTAATATTGTTCCTGATGCACATGATCCTTCTAAAAAAAATCCTCCGATGATGTTAACTACAGATCTTTCTTTAAGAATGGACCCTAAATATGAACCAATATCAAAGCGTTTTCATGAGAACCTAGATGAATTCTCAGACGCATTTGCAAGAGCTTGGTTTAAGCTTACACACCGTGATATGGGACCTCGTGCATGTTATCTAGGATCAGAAGTTCCTAAAGAAGAGCTAATTTGGCAAGATCCTATACCAAAAGTTAAATACAAACTTAAAAACAAAGATGTAAATACTCTTAAGGCAAAAATATTAAAATCAGGACTTTCTGTTTCTCAATTAGTTTCTACAGCATGGGCGTCAGCATCAACTTTTAGAGGTTCAGATAAGAGAGGAGGAGCTAATGGAGCGCGAATTAGACTTACACCACAAAAAGACTGGGAAGTTAATAATCCACCTGAATTGTCTAAGGTGCTTAAAACTTTAGAGAAGATACAAAAAGGATTTAATACTAAAAAAAAAATAGTTTCGTTAGCAGATTTGATAGTTTTAGGTGGTTGTGTTGGAATTGAAAAAGCTGCTAAAAATGATGGACAAAAAATAACAGTTCCATTTAGACCTGGTCGTGGAGATGCATCACAAAATCAAACAGACTCATACTCTTTTAGTTTGCTTGAGCCAAAAGCAGATGGTTTTAGGAACTATATTATAAAAAAACCCAATGGATCATCAAGCAA
>CABXMS010000005.1 GCA_902513415.1 uncultured Pelagibacteraceae bacterium | reverse complement strand
TCATTCCTTTGGATAAAATATCTTTAGTTCTAAGACCTTCATCTAAAACGCTTTGAACCGCTTTTTCTAAAGCATCTGCTTCTTTATCTAAATTAAGAGAATATCTTAAAGCCATTGCAAAACTTAATATTGTTGCAATTGGATTAGCTATTCCTTTTCCAGCAATATCGGGTGCTGAACCGTGTATCGGTTCATACATTGCTCTTATTTTACCATCTTTATTTTTTGCTCCTAAAGATGCAGAAGGTAATAATCCTAAAGAACCAGTTAACATTGATGCTTGATCAGATAGCATATCTCCAAATAAATTATCAGTAACTATCACATCAAACTGTTTTGGATTTCTAAGTAATTGCATAGCACAATTATCTGCAAGCATATGATTTAATTCTACATCTTCGTATTCTTTGTCATGTAATTCTTGGACCTCTTCTTTCCAAAGCAAGCCGGCTTCCATTACATTTGATTTTTCGCATGATGTAACTTTATTTTGTCTTTTTTTAGCTAAATCAAAAGCAACTCTTGCAACTCTTTGAATTTCACTTGTTGTATAAACATGAGTATTAATTCCTTTTCGCTCACCATTATCAATTGGTTTAATTCCTCTTGGTTCACCAAAATAAATTCCGCCTGTAAGTTCTCTAACTATCATAATATCTAGTCCAGAAACAATTTCAGGTTTAAGAGTTGAGGCATCAACCAATTGTTTAAAACATATTGCTGGTCTTAAATTAGCAAACAATTTAAGTTCTTTTCTTAATTTTAGTAAAGCTCTCTCAGGTTTTTTTGAAAATTCTACATCATCCCATTTAGGACCTCCTACTGCTCCAAGAATTACAGCTTCACATTCTAAAGCTTTGTAAAAAACTTCATCAGTTATAGGAGTTCCGTGTTTATCGTAAGAGACGCCACCGGCTAGATCCTCATCTACTTCAAAATCTAATGATTTGTTTTTATTAAACCATTGAATAATTTTTTTTACTTCACCAACAACTTCAGGCCCAATTCCATCGCCTGGCAATAATAAAAATTTTCTTTTTTTAACTTTAATCATTAAATATCCATGGTTTTGATATTTTTAATTTTTTTTCAAATGATACAATTTTTTCAGATTTTTCTAAAGACAATGAAATATCATCTAATCCTTCGATTAAACACTTTTTTTTAAATGGATCTAAATCAAACTTAATTTCATTATTTCCAAAAATAATTTTTTGCTCATTTAAATCTACTTTTATTTCTTCTTTTCTTAAAGAATACTCAGAAATTTGCTTTATTTTTTCTTCATCAATTTTGATTGGTAATATTCCATTTTTAAAACAATTATTGTAAAAAATATCTGCATAACTTGAGCTAATTACACATGTAATACCAAAATCAAGTAAAGCCCATGGCGCATGTTCTCTGGAAGATCCACAACCAAAATTTTTTCCTGCAATTAAAATTTTAGATTCGTTAAATGGTTTCTGATTTAAAATAAAATCTTTTATCTCATTTTCTTGGTCATCATATCGCATTTCAAAAAATAAATTTTTTCCAAGACCGGTTCTTTTTATTGTCTTTAAAAATTGTTTTGGAATTATCATATCTGTATCAATATTTACTATTGGCAAATATGCGGGAATACTTTGAAGTTTGTTAAATTTTTTCATTAATTTTGATACTTTCTAACATCATCCAAATTTCCAGAGATTGCAGCTGCTGCTGCCATGCCTGGGCTAACCAAATGTGTTCTTCCACCTCTTCCTTGTCTGCCTTCAAAATTTCTATTAGAAGTAGACGCACATCTTTCACCTGGTTTTAATTTGTCTGCATTCATTGCCAAACACATAGAACATCCAGGTTCTCTCCATTCAAAACCTGAATTTATGAAAATCTTGTCTAAACCTTCTTGTTCAGCTTTTTCCTTAACTAATCCTGAGCCTGGAACAACCATTGCATTAACGTGTTTTGCAATTTTTTTATCTTTTAATATTTTTGCTGCTTCTCTTAAATCTTCAATTCTGCCATTTGTGCAACTCCCAATAAAAACTTTATCAATTTTAATATCTTTAACTAAAACATCAGAATTTAAACCCATATATTTTAATGATCTTTCTATTGAGTTTTTTTTATCTGGGTCAGTTTCATTTTTTGGATTTGGAACTTTTCCATCAATTGTAACTACATCTTGGGGTGAAGTTCCCCAAGTAACCATTGGTTTGACATCTTTTCCCTCTAAATTAATTTCTTTATCAAAATGCGCTCCATTGTCAGATTTAAGATTACCCCAATACTCTAAGGCTTTTTCCCAGTTGTCTTTTTTTGGCGACATTGGTTTATCCTTTAAATAATCAAAAACTTTTTGGTCAGGTTGGATTAAACCTGCTCTTGCTCCACCCTCTATAGTCATATTGCAAATTGTCATTCGATTTTCCACACTAAGAGTAGAAATTAAGTTACCGGCATATTCAATTACATAACCTGTTCCACCAGCTGTTCCAATTTTTCCTATTATTTGTAAAATTACATCTTTTGCTGTTACACCAATTGGTAAATTTCCATTTACATTAATTCTAAAATTTTTTGATTTTTTTTGTACTAAAGTTTGTGTAGCTAATACATGTTCAACTTCTGACGTTCCAATGCCAAATGCTAAAGCTCCAAATGCACCGTGTGTTGCTGTGTGACTATCTCCACAAACAATAATAGTTCCAGGTTGAGTAAAACCTTGTTCTGGGCCAATGATATGAACTATTCCTTGTCTTTTATCGTTCATTCCAAAAATCTGAATTCCAAACTCTTTACAATTTGAATCTAATGTATCGACCTGTATTTTTGACTCTTGGTCAGAAATTCCTTTTGTTCTATCTGTAGTTGGAACATTATGATCTGCTACAGCTAAAGTAAGTTTAGGTTGTCTGACTTTTCTATTTGAATTTCTTAAACCTTCAAATGCCTGTGGGCTGGTTACTTCATGAATTAAATGTCTATCAACAAAAAGTAATGAGGTTCCATCTTCTTGTTCATGGACAAGATGTTCGTTCCAAATTTTATCGTAAATTGTGTTAGGCATTTAGAAAAAAATTATTTTTTTTCTTTGGGAGTCTCTTTTTTATCTACTTTCTTTTTTGTTTCTACTTTTAGTGGATCTTTTTTTTCTATTGACTCCTTTTTAACTTCTTTTTTCTGATCCACAGCTTGAACTAAATTTTCTTCATTCGCTTGTTCAGATTTTACTTCTAAATCTATACCTATTTTCTTTTTAATTTTTTCTGCAATTCTAGCTGATTTTCCAGTTCTATCTCTCAAATAATAAAGTTTAGCTCTTCTTACTTGTCCTGATCTAATTACCTTTATTGAGTCTACTATAGGACTATATAATGCAAATGTTCTTTCAACTCCCTCCCCAAATGAAATCTTTCTTACAGTAAAAGAAGAATTTATATCTCTATTTTTTTTAGCAATACATACTCCTTCGAAATATTGAATTCTATCTCGTTTGCCTTCTGTTATTCTAACTCCTACTTTTATAATATCTCCTGGAAAAAAATCTGGTAATTTTTTTTCAGCTGCAATTTTTTTAACGTTAGCCTGATTTATATCTTCAATATTTTTCATGCTTAGACTTATCAATTTAATCCTTTTTATATTTTTGCCACAAATCTGATCTTCGGTCGCGTGTTATAGCCTCAGATTGAGATAAACGCCAGTCTTTAATTTTAGCGTGATCTCCTGATAAAAGTACTTCGGGTACACTTTTTTTCTCCCATATTTGAGGTTTTGTATATTGTGGGTATTCTAATAGTCCATTCTCAAAACTTTCATCAGTAATTGAAGAATCGTTTCCTAATATCCCTGGAATTAATCTCAAAATTGCATCTAAGAAAACAAATGCAGCAGTTTCACCTCCAGACAATACAAAGTCTCCAATGCTAACTTCTTCTATATCTCTAGCATCTATTATTCTTTGATCAATTCCTTCAAAAGATCCACAAATTAAATTAACAACTGATATTTTTGAAAATTTTTTTGCTATAGACTGATTAAATAATTTTCCTCTAGGTGTTAGATAAATAGTTTTTTCACCTGGTATAGAATTGTTATCTAATGAAGAAGCAAGAACATCTGGCTTAATTAACATTCCTGAGCCTCCACCATATGGGGTATCATCGACAGTTTTATGTTTATCATTTGCATAGTCTCGAATATTAACTGTTTTTAAATTCCAAATATTTTGAGACATTGCTCTCCCATACAAACCTTTGTTTAAAGGACCGGGAAAAATTTCTGGATACAGTGTAAATACTCGAGCTAAAAACATTATTTTTTATTTTCTTTATTTTTCTCTTCTGCTTTTGGAGCTTCCTTAGGTGCATCAGCTTTTTTCTCTTCTGCTTTTTCTTCTTTTTTTCTATCTTTTTTTGGAACCGCTTTAAGAGGATTATTGCTATTCTTTGGCATTGGAATTATTTGATTTTCTCCAAGAATTCTAGCTACTCTAGTTGTTGGTTGTGCACCTTGACCTAACCAATACTTAATTCTATCTGTGTGCAAACCAACTCTTTCTTTTTTTTCTTTTGGTAGTAGAGGATTAAAGAAACCTATTTTTTCAATAAATCTTCCATCTCTTGCAAATCTACTGTCCGCTACCACTATTTTATATACGGGTCTTTTTTTGGTACCTCCCATAGATAATCTCATTTTTAACATTTTTACTCCTTTTATTATTTTAATTGATTAAAAAGTTCTGGCGGAATTCCTTTTTCTGCCATTCCTTTTGTATTTCCCTTTGACATCTTTTTCATCATTTCAGACATCATTTTAAATTGTTTTAACAATTTATTGATAGCGGCTATGTCTGTACCAGAGCCATTAGCAATTCTTTTTTTTCTAGAACCATCTATTATTTTTGGATTTTCTCTTTCTTTTCTAGTCATTGATAAAATCACAGCTTCATTTTGATTAATAATTTTTTCATCCACCCCCGCATTATCCATTTGTGATTTAATTTTTGAAACACCTGGCAAAAAGGACATTACTCCTTCTATGCCTCCCATTTTTTTCATTTGTTTTAACTGTGATAAATAGTCATCTAATGAAAATTGTCCTTTTTTTAATTTTTCTTCAGTTTTTTTTAATTTTTCTTGATCTAAATCTTCAGAAGCTTTTTCGACCAAACTAACAATATCTCCCATTCCCAATATACGATTTGCAATTCTATCAGGATGAAATACTTCTAAATTTTCAATTTTTTCGCCAACACCAAGAAATTTTATTGGAACGTTTGCAACATGCTTCATACTTAAAGCTGCTCCACCTCTACCATCGCCGTCTGATCTAGTAAGAACTATTCCTGTAAGATTTACTGTATTATTAAATTCTTTAGCAACGCTTGCTGCAACTTGTCCAGTCAATGAATCGGCCACTAAAAGTATTTCTGAAGGCTTTATTATGCTTTCAATTTGTTTTATTTCACTCATCATTTGCAGATCTACTTGGGTTCTGCCCGCTGTATCAAAAATTATAATTTCAGAACCATTTAAATTTGCGGCATTTATAGCTCTATGGCAGATATCAGAGGGCATTTGTCCCTCAATTACTGGTAAAGTATTTATATTGTTTTGCTCTCCCAATAATCTCAATTGTTCTTGGGCTGCTGGTCTATAAATATCTAAACTCGCCATCATAACTTTTTTTTTATTATTTTTTTCTAAAAATTTTGCAATTTTTGCAGAAGTAGTTGTTTTTCCAGATCCTTGGAGACCAACAACCATAATTGGAACAGGTGGAACCTTATTTAAATTTATTTTTTGATTGCTATCTCCTAAAAAAGAAACAATTTCATCATAAACTATTTTAACTACCATTTCGCCAGGTGAAGTAGATCTAATTATTTCCTGACCAAGTAATTTTGGCTTAACTTTATTAATAAATTCTTTTACTACATCTAAAGTTACATCGGCTTCAAGCAAAGCAAGTCTTATATTTCTAAGTCCTTCCTCAACCTGTTTTTCATCAAGCGAAGGTGCTTTTTTTAGTGAAGAAAAAATTTCTTCAAATTTATTTGTCAAATTTTCAAACATAATTCTACACAGCAGGTAACGCACCAGTGGGCGAACCCTCGCTGACTGGTGTCGATCTCTTTGTATCCAAAGACACCGCAAATTGCTGTATTTTGCGGAAACTGATGCAAACTATAATAGAGGTTCAAAAAGTCAATAAATAAGTTAAGTATTTAAATATATGGAATTTATAGCTTATAAAATGGATGGCCTAGGTAATGATTTTGTAATCATAGATGAAAGATCACAAGATTTGAAATTAAATAAAGAACAAATAATTAAGATATGTGACCGCAATTATATTGGTTGTGATCAGTTAATTTTTATAAGAAAAAATAAAAATATAGATGCTAGTCTAGAGTTTTATAATTCAGATGGAAGTAAATCAGATGCATGCGGAAATGGTACAAGGTGTGTTGCATACCTTTTGTCTAAAGAAAATAATAAAAAAGAGATTGAAGTATTAACTTCATCAGGAAATTTAAAATCTAAAATTTATGATAATAAAATAGTTGAAACTAATATTGGTGTTCCAAAAGTAAAATGGAATGAAATACCTATAAGCAAAGAATTAGAAACAAAAAATTTAAATATAAAAATTTTGGATAAAAATAATAATGAATTTATTGGTGGTACTGCTGTTAATGTTGGTAATCCACATATAATATTTTTTATAAAAGATATTGAAATATTTGACTTAAAAAAAATAGGTCCCGAAATTGAAAATAGTGAATTATTTCCAGAAAAATGCAATGTCACACTTGCAAAAATAGTAAATGATGATCATATAAAAATTAAAGTTTGGGAAAGAGGGGCTGGTTTAACTAAAGCATGTGGAACTGCAGCCTGCGCTACTGCTTTTGCGGCAAAATTAAATGGTATTAAAAAATCTAAAATTAATATTGAATTTCCTCTAGGTATTTTATCGATAAATATTGATGACAAAAATATAATTTATATGAAAGGTCCCGTATCTGAAATAAAGGAAATAGCAGTTAAAATTTAATGGGAATATTTGATATATTTAAATCTGGATTTAAGAAAAGTGCAACTAGTTTTGCATCAGGTCTGAAAGAAATTATAATTAAAAAAGAAATTGACGACAAAACATTAAATGAAATTGAAGAATTTTTAATTAGTTCTGATGTGGGAATAGACTCTGCCTCAGATATAAGAGAAATAATTTCTCAAAAAAAAATAGATCCTAATTTAAATACAATTGATGAAGTAAAAAATATTTTAAAAGAATATATCATTTCTCTTATGCGGCCATTAGAAAAAAATGATTTTTTTGATAAAAAAAACGATCTTAATGTTATTTTGATTTCTGGTGTGAATGGAGTTGGCAAAACAACAACTATAGGAAAAATTGGTAAAAAATTTTTAAAAAATGAAAATAAAGTACTTTTCTCTGCGTGTGATACTTTTAGAGCTGCAGCTATAGAACAGCTCGAACAATGGTCGATTAAAATTGGAACAGATATAATAAAGTCAAGTGCTGGTTCGGATCCAGCATCAGTTGCATACAAAGCTATAGAACATTCGAAGGCTAATAATATAAATACATTATTAATAGATACTGCTGGTAGATTACAAAATAAAAAAAATTTAATGGATGAATATAAAAAAATTGGAAACGTATTAAAAAAATACGACCAAAATGCCCCTCACGAAGTAATATTAGTTTTAGATGCTACTTCTGGTCAAAATATTATTAACCAAGTTGAAGAATTTAACAAAATAATTTCACTTACTGGAATTATAATGACAAAGCTTGATGGTACTGCAAAAGGAGGAATCCTTATTGCATTATCTAAAAAATATAAACTTCCAATAATTGGTTTGGGACTTGGTGAAAAAGTAGAAGATTTTGAGATATTTAATGCAGAAAAATTTGCAGATGCTTTTATCCAAAAAGATTAAATTCTATTAATAAATTTTCTAATTGCATTAATTAAATCTTCGTTAAAATCCATCATATGATCATCTTCTTTTGAAAAGTAAGAATATTTAGGTTCATTAGCTAGCTCATACATTTGTTTCCCCATCCAAAAAGGTACTATTCTATCGGCTTCTCCATGCATAATTAAAATTGGAGATTTAATATTTTTAATTTTTTTAGAACTTTCGTATTTATCTTTGAGAAGTAAACCAATAGGAAATATTGGATATTTAGTTTTGCCAGCTTCTACCATAGATGTGAAGGGTGACTCTAAAATTATCCCAGCAAAATTTTTATGCTGAGCAACTTCAGTGGCTACTCCTGTGCCAAGAGACTCGCCATAAATTATTATATTTTCTTCGATCGCTCCTTCGCTTTTTAACCATTTAATAGCGCTCTTAGCATCTTTATAAAGTCCTTCTTCTGACGGTTCTCCAGCATTGCCGCTAAACCCTCTCCAGGAAATTAACAAAAAATTAATATCTATATCTTTAAAGTGATTTATTTTATGTATCCTATTTTCTAATGATCCTGCATTACCATGCAAGTAAAGAATAGTTTTGTATTTATTAATATCCTTTTTATGATACCAAGCTAATAAACTAATATTATCTTCAGTTATAATTTTTATCTTGTCTATTTCTACAGTTAATTTGTCTCCATAATAATTATTTTCTTCCGGAAAGTATAATAAGTTTCTTTGAGTTTTATATAATATAAATGAAAAAATTATATAAATTACAATTATCAATCCAACTATAGATAAAATATACATTTTTTTTTTATTCATTTTTATTATTTAAAATAAAATATAAATAGCAAAGAATGCAGATTACTAAATAAATAAAAAATGATATTTGAAAGCTTTGAATTTCACTTTTTCCAAAAAATTGTGATAAATCAATTATTAAACCAATTCCCCACTGCATTATAAAAGTGCCTAAAAAAATAAGTAAATTAAATGATGTAAGTGATTTTCCTGCTAAACTAGTTGGAAAACGCATAGCCACTGCAGGCTGGGTAAGCGATAAAACAATTGAAGAAAGTATATAGATTACAAAATGTATTGCTCCCGCATTTTCACCTGAAATAATAATGACAAGCAAAGATAAGTAACTGATTGGTAATCCAAATTTAATGAGTTTCATCGTATCCATGCCTAACTTATTAATTTTAGGCAAAATATAACCCCAAACAAAAAATGCTATTAACATTGTTGCATTTATCCAAAAAAGTCCTGTTGCACTCTCTAGAGAATCATAGCCCGCAACTCTAATCATCCATGGACCAGCCCACAAAGTTTGAACTGCCATGATTCCTCCGTAGTTGAATAAACCAAGAGGAATAGTGCTTCTAAAAAATTTATTTTTCCAAACGTCTGATAATAATCCAGAATTTTTTTGATCATTATTATCTATTTTATTTTTCCATGGAGGAATAAAAAGTAATGTTAAAATTATAACAATAAATATTAAAATAGCTATTCCTCCAAAAATCCATCTCCATCCAAAAATTGGCAATAAAATTTGAACGGGTAATGTTGAAAAAACAAATCCGGTTGAAGCTATCATTAACATCCAAGAGTTTCCTCTTTGTTGGTATTCATCTGCAAACCAAATTCTGTAACCAGTTAAAGGACCCATTAAACATGCACTAACACCAACTCCAATTAAAATTCTTGATATAAGCAAACCAGCAAAGCTCTGGGCTAGAGCAAAAGCTGCTGAGCCAATTATTGCAATCAATAAAAATGAAGAAACAATTTTTTTTGGGCCATGTCTATCAAGTAAATATCCAAGTGGTATTTGCATAGATGCAAATCCTAAAAAATATCCTCCAGCTAATAATCCTAGATCGCCTGCTAATAAATTAAATTCATTGGTTAATAAAGGAGATAAAGTTGCGGTAATTGCTCTTAAAAGACAAGATATAAAATATCCACAAGCAAATACAAAAAAAACTAAGACCGCTTTTTTTATCGGTAAAACATTTTTTTCCATTTGTTTAAATTAAAAATTTAAAGATATGTCTCGATGAATAGAATTACAGCTTGCAACAAATTTAGCTTGTTCTTTAGTTAGGCGAGACTGAAGTCTTAAACCTATATTATCCTTTATAACTAAATTATATTTCTCAAGTTCTGGCATTAAATTTTCTTCTGCATCTTTTCTCCATTTCACTTCTTTATCAAACAACATAAAAACTTCTGAACTTGCATCTGAAATTTTGTTAATTTCTATTTCTTCACTATCAAGTAAAGAATATAAATCATCTAATCTATTGGCAAATTCTTCTGTTCCTGAAATTTCCGCAATTTTTTCAAACAAGCTATCTATATTTGAAATTGAATTTTTATAATCTTCATTACCAATATTTTTCTTTAAGTCTTTAATATCTGGAGAAAGTTCATTTAATTTTTCGTGATCTTTTATAAACATAGCAATTTTATCTAGGTTATCATATGCTTCATCAACATTTTTTCTATATCTTTTTGTTTTTGTATTTTTAGCTTTCTGAATAATTTCAAATTCTTTATTTTTAGATATCCAATTTTCTGGGATTTGTTTTTTTATTTCATCTATTTCTAACTTATAATCTTCAATTTTTAGCTCAATTTTATTTTTTTCAGCCAAATTATTTTCGTCTAAATTTCTAATTGAAGCTTTTAATTTTTCTATTCTCTTATCTATTTTTCTTATTTTTTTTTCTTTTTTTCTAACACTATAGTGAAGATCTCTGTAATCTTTAGCAAACAATTTATATTCATCTTCTGCTTTTTGAAGTTTTTTAACTAAAGCAAAAGTTCCTAATGCATTTTCAAAATGTTCCTCAAAAATATCTAGTTTGTCATTAGGAAGATTTAATGGAACCAATTGTTGAAATTCTGTAATAGCAACTATGATTTTTTGTTCTTTATTATTGTAAATATCAAATTTATATTCTTGCAAACAATGTTGAAGCTTAGGATTCATCGGAGGCGGAGCCACATGAGATGTTAAATATGTTCTTGCTGGTAGATAATTTACTAAACTTGGATAAAAACCTACAATTCCAAGTCCTATAAGCTGTAATATTATGAAAGGAACAACACCTTTCCAAATATTTAAAGTTGTAACGAACTTGGGTGCAACTCCCTTTAAATAGAACAAGGCAAAACCAAATGGAGGAGTTAAGAAAGAAGTTTGTAAATTTACACCAATCATTACACCTAACCAAATTGCACTAACGTTAGCACCGGTTTCAGCTAACAATATTGGTGCAATAATAGGAACAACAACAACAGCAATTTCTATAAAATCAAGGAAAAAACCTAATAAAAATATTACTGCCATCACAACAATAAACTGCGTCCAAAACCCTCCTGGTAAATCTTGTAAAAAATCTCTTACCAATTCTTCTCCTCCAAAAGCTCTAAAACCCGAAGTTAACATCGCTGCTCCTAAAAGAATTATAAAAACCATCGAAGTAGTTACACAAGTTTCTGTAACAACTTCTTTTAAGACATTATCAACTTTGTAAGCTCTCCAAAAACTCCATCCAATACCAATTAAAAATATTATAGTAAAAAAAGCTGTTATAAGAATCGCAGTTAAGTTCCTAGTTTCTAAAGCTTTAATATTTAAGTTATAATTATTTGAAATGATAAAAATAGGAATTAAAGATATAATAGTTATTATCAGCGGATAAAAGGCATCTTTTTTACCTTGATGAAGACGATAGCCTGCCATTATAGTGGCTCCTATAGCTCCAATAGAACCAGCTTGATTTACAGTTGCAATACCCATTAATATAGATCCAAGAACTGCAAAAATTAATGCAAGCGGAGGAATTATCACCATAATAACTTTTATCCAAAATTTAAAATCAAATTGTCCTTTAAATGGAACAGGTGGAGCTGCTTTAGGATTGAATCTTGCATATACAAATACATACAACATATATAAACCAACTAATACTAATCCGGGTAGCAAAGCTCCAAGAAACATATCTCCAGCACTTGTAGATCCCACTCTTAATTCACCTGGCATATTAAACTCTCCAGTAATTAATTTATAATCTGACTGTCTAATCGTATTTGCAACATCGGCAGCGCTGGCTAATTGATCCGCTATAATAATTAAGACAATTGATGGAGGTATTATTTGACCAAGTGTTCCGGATGAACAGACAATTCCGCTCGCAAGACTTTTATCATATTTATTATTCAACATTGTGGGTAGCGAGATTAGACCCATGGCAATTACTGTTGCTCCAACTATACCTGTTGTTGCTGCAAGCAATGCTCCAACAAAAATTACTGAAATACCTAATCCACCAGGAATAGGACCAAATAACTGTCCCATGGTTACTAAAAGATCTTCTGCAATTTTAGATTTTTGCAACATTATTCCCATAAAAATAAACAAAGGTATGGCAATTAAAGTATCGGTCTCTACATCCCAATAGTTACTCCTGAAATTTGTAATACCTGCTGTTAACCATTCTATGGGTCCATCAGTTGCAAAATAAGCACTTGCATCTCCTTCAAAAAGATATCCAAAAATAGCTGCAAGACCTATTGAAATAATTGCTGAACCCGGTAATGCAAAAGCAACTGGGAAACCTGAAGCTAATGCTACTATCATTATTAATACGAGCAGAGATAAAAATAAATGTTCCATAATTTAATTTTTCAAAAGTTTGTGGCTGCTACTCATAAAATAACTAGTAAATTGAGTTAACATACTTACGGCAAATACAGCTAGATATATTGCCATTAAGTAAAGCAAATATAATCCATTGGAACCTTGCTGCGTAATTTCAAAAGAGAGAACTGGTCCGTTAATAATACTCGCTTTACCACCCATTCCTAAAAATATAACAATAAGACAAAGTGGAATTCCTAATACCAATGATCCCATGGAGTTTGTCCAAGCTTTTTTTCGTTCAGAAAAACCAGTATATAAAACATCAACTCGTACATGACCTTCATGCATTAAAGCATAGGCGCTAGCAAAAAGATAAAGAGCCGAATACCAAAAACGAACTAAATCTCCTTGAAAAGCTTGTTCATACTCAAATATAAATCTAGATAGAACAATTGAAAACTCACTGCCAACTACTAAAACGGCTAACCAAATAAAACCTATAGTTCTTGTAAAATATCCAATTACAAATGAAATTAATATTAAAGGGAAATGAACAAATGAAATTCTAAAAGTTGGAATAACTAATTTAACCTTTAAAAATTCACCTAAAATTGGCTCAACTAATTTTTCAACAACCATAAATGAAACTAAGAAATCTGCGAACCCAACTATTAAAACGGCCCAGAAAGATGATCTAATTAAATAAGCTGTAAATTTAGTAAGAATTTCTGCATCAGTTTTTAAAGTTTGTTTAATAGATTTAAATACATAAAAAATTACAAATAGTATCGAGATAACATAAAAAAATAATTGTATTAAAGCAAAAGTTATTGTTGATCCTTCTAAAGGTTTACTTAATTTTTTAAATCCAAATAAACCATAATTTGAATATAATTGCTTAATGCCAGGCCAATCAAACCAGACTGTTAAAACATTATTGATTAAAAAAACAAAAGTAATAGCTAATATTGAATAGCTAAATATTCTAATACATATCGGTAAATTATTTCTTGTAAACATAAAGCAAATAAACCTTATTTAGTAAAACCCATAAAAACAAAGGGCCCTTTAATTAAGGGCCCCTTATATCAAATTTTACTCAAACCTTAAGAATTATTATATTCCTAAAGCTCTATTTCTTTGCTGAATATATGGTGAATCAGACAAGTTAGTCCAAGCACCAATTTCTTTACGAGCTTTAACAAAAGCTTTGTGCGTTTTAGCAGCAAGAGCACTATGTTGTTGAACTTCTTCGTAAACTTCTTTAGCACCTTTGGCAAAAGCGTCATAAACTTTATCGTTGAATTTCTCAAGTTTAACACCATGATCGTTTACTAGACGAGCTAATGCAGCACCATTTTTAGCATTATACTCAGCCATCGTAATCTCATCTGCCCAAGCACACGCAGTTTTAATTGTCATTTGATCTGATTTTGTTAGGCTTGTAAACCATGATTTATTAACACCACATGCTAACATCGAACCAGGTTCGTGCATACCAGGATAGTAATAGTATTTAGCAGCTTCATGGAATTTCATAGCTTCATCATTCCAAGGACCTACCCATTCAGTTGCATCAATTGCACCTGAAACAAGGTTTTCATAAATTTGTCCACCAGGAAGTGAGATTGGAGAACCACCAAGTTTTCCTAAAACTTGTCCACCTAATCCAGGCATACGCATTTTTAAACCTTTAAAGTCATTAGCTGATCTAATTTTTTTATTAAACCAACCACCCATTTGCACACCTGTATTACCAGCTATGAAACTTTGAGTTCCGTAATCATCAGTTAGTTCATCCCAAAGCTCTTGTCCGCCACCATGGTGAATCCAAGCATTTATTTCTGAGTAAGTAAAACCAAATGGACATGCTGTAAAGTATCCAAAAGCTGGGTGTTTTTTAACCCAGTAGTAGTCTGCAGCATGATACATTTGTGAGTTACCAGATGCAACTTCATCAAAAGAGTCAAATGCTTTTACTCTTTCACCAGAAGCATAGTAAGTAACTTGTATACGTCCATCACTCATATCGCTTAGTCTTTTTGCAAATCTTTGCGCACCCGTACCTAAGCCAGGAAAATCTCTTGGCCAAGTAGCTACCATTGCAGCTTCTACTCTTTCTGCGGCAACGGCTGGAGCAGCTAAAGATGATGCAGCTACAGCAGCAACACCTGTTGCAGCGGCAGCTTTAAAGAACTTACGTCTTGAAGGTAATTTTTTTTCCTTCAATGATTTTTTTTCTTTAATCATTTATTTCTCCTCATTAGTTAATTAACTTGAGTTAATTTAAACATAAAAGACATCAAGAGTCCTATCTTAAATGTTCATATCAGGTTTAGATTAAATATATTTTCAACTATGAGTAGAACGAATTGATCTATATCAATTTACTTTATTCTTACATTTTCCAGTTTTAAAAAATTCCTCTAAATTATCTATTGCTAAGTTCGCCATTGCGGTACGAGTTTCTTTGGTGGCACTACCAAGATGAGGAAGGATAAAAGCACTTTTGTGCTTTAAATATCCAGGATTTAAATTTGGTTCTCCTTTATATACATCTAAACCTACAGCATAAACTTTTCTTCTATCAAGAGCATCAATTAAAGCTTCATCATCAACAATATCTCCTCTTGCAACATTTGTAACAACTGCACCTTTTGGTAAATATTCAATGGTTTCCTTGTTAACTAGATCTATTGTCTCTTTTGATGCCGGACAACAGATCGACAAAACATCTGATACCGAAAACAAACTTTTTAAGTTATCATGATAAGTGGCTCCTTGTTCTTTCTCTGAGTTTAACTTTGACCGATTATGATAATGAATAATCATCCCAAGTGACTTTGCAACACTTGCTATCTTCTGTCCAATTCTTCCCATTCCTAAAATTCCAAGTCTTGTTCCTGTTAATTGTTTTCCAATTAAATAATCTGCAGACCATTTCCAGTTGGCATCTCTAGCACTTTGAATTCCTTCTGAGGCTCTTCTACATGCACCAAGAATTAATAAAACTCCTATTTCTGCGGTAGCATCGGTTAAAACATCAGGTGTATTTGTTACTGCAATATCTCTTTTTTTTGCTGCTTCTAAATTTATATTTCCAAAACCTACAGCAAAATTTGATAGAATTTTAACTGTACTTGGAAGTTTATTTATTGTTTCTTCATCCATTTTTTCTGTAAGTGAAGTTAAAATTCCATCACAACCTTCGCTCATTTCAATTATTTTCTTTTGTGAGTAAAGTTCGTCATTTGAGTTTAATTTTACATCAAACATTTTTGATGCTTTGTCTTCACAAGTTCTTAGGAGCCTTCTAGTTACAAGAATTTTTTTCATAAGTTAATTAAGATCAAAAACTTTTCCAGGATTCATTATATTATTTTGATCAAGACTTCTTTTGATTGATTTCATTAAAGGTAGATTATCTGGATGTTCTTTTAATAAATATTCTTTTTTTTGTAAACCGATTCCGTGTTCTCCTGTAATTGTTCCTTCAAGTTGCAAGGCTTTATCTATAAGTTTGTCACTAAAGTCTCTAATTATTTTATATTCTCCTTCTTTTGATGGATCATAAATAACCGTTACATGAAAGTTTCCATCTCCAACATGTCCGACCATCGGTGCTTTTAACCCGTGTTGTTGAATCTCTTTTTCAGAAAATTTAATACATTCAACTAAATTAGAAATAGGCACACATATATCAGTTGCATAAATTTTTACATTTTTACCTTGTGCTTTCACGGCATAATATATTTCATGTCTTGCTTTCCATAATTTATTTCTTTCTTCAAGCGACTCTGCCCACTTGAAAGCACTTCCTCCATTATTTTTTGATAACTCTTCAACAATTTTAATTGATTCTTTATTAGTTGATTCACTGCCATGAAATTCAAAAAAAAGTGTTGGCAAAGCTTCTGCATTTTCTAATTTAGAATATTTGATGCTTATTTCCATTTGATCTTTGTTTAACATTTCTATTCTAGCAATTGGAATACCATATTGGATTACTTCTTGTGCTGTTAGTACAGCAGATTCTAGATCTGGAAAGTGACATACGGCACTCATTACACTTTCTGGTATTGGCGATAATCTTAAATGTACTTCAGTAATAATTCCTAGAGTTCCCTCAGAACCAATAAATAGATTAGTTAAGTTGTACCCCGCGGAAGATTTTTTTGCTCTTGTTCCGGTTCTAATAATTTCCCCGTTAGCTAAAACTACTGTTAGTCCCGAAACAACTGTTCTCATCGTTCCATATTTTACTGCCATAGTACCTGATGCCGAACATGCGGCCATTCCTCCTAGTGCAGCATCCGCGCCTGGATCAATAGGAAAAAAAACTCCGTCCTCTCTTAAATATTCATTTAATTGTTTTCTCGTAACATTAGCTTGAACTCTGCAGTCAAAATCTGCAGCATTAACATTTAATACTTTATTCATTTTTTCTAAAGATATTGTAATACCATTTTCATTTCCAACTGCATGACCTTCTAATGATGTTCCTGTACCAAATGGCACTACAGGAACTTTATTTTCGTTACATAATTTGAGAATTTTTGAAACTTCTTCGTTTGTTTCAGGAAAAACAACTGCTTGTGATAAAACTGGCTCGTAAGCATCTTCGCCTCTAGCATAATTTGCTCTTGTGGATTCTGATAAAGAAAATCTTTCTTTTAATAAATTCGCTAATTCTTTCTGCAGTGAACTGTTCATTTTTTTAATATTATAGAAGTTTATTAAAAAAATATACCTAAAACTAGCCAAGCATTTTTTTGATGTTTTCTAAAGCTTGAGAGATGTTATCTTCAGAAGCTGCAAAACTAAACCTTACATAATCTTGAGAAGTTTTTCCAAATGCAGTTCCTGGAACAATTGCCACACCAGCTTCGTGCATAGCTTTTTTGCAAAATTCTTCACCATTCATGCCAGTTCCTATAACCTTTGGATAAGCATAAAAAGCACCTCCTGGCAAACTACATTCTACTCCCGGTAATTCATTTAGTCCTTTGTGAATTAAGTTTCTTCTATTTGTAAATGCTTTCATCATTTCGTTGATTGAATCATCAGGTCCATCCAATGCAGCTATTCCAGCAAATTGTGATGGAGCGTTAGTACAAGAAACACTATTTATAAGTAGTCTATTCATATGAGGAACTAATTTTTCTGGAACTACACACCATCCTAGTCTCCAACCAGTCATTGAGTATGCTTTACTCCATCCGTCTAAAACAATTAATCTATCTTCAAGCTCTGGATAGTTAAAAAATGTTGGCATTTCTTTTCCGTCAAAAATCTGCCTGCTATAAATTTCGTCACTTAGAATTGCTACATTAGGATGCTTTTTTAAGCCTTCTGCTAATACATCAATAGCAGCTTTTTCCACAAAACTTCCTGTTGGGTTGTTTGGATTTATTAAAATTATTAATCTAGTTTTATCTGTTATCATTGATAAAATTTTTTCTGGATCAAATCTTAAATCTTTATCTTCTGTAAGATCATAAGGAACAGCCGTTGAGCCTGTATAATTAATCATAGACTCATAAATTGGAAATGCTGGTGTTGGATGAATTATTTCTGCACCAGGCTCTCCAAAACATGAGATTGCGTAGTACATAGTAGGTTTTCCTCCTGGTACTATTAAAACTCTATCTGGACTTATGTCTTTATTATAAAGTTTTTTAATTTTTCGTGTAACTGCTTGTCTACATTCTAAGATTCCATTAGACAAAACATATCCATGGTGACCGTCATCTAAAGCTTTTTTTGCAGCTTCAACAACATGTTTAGGTGTTTTAAAATCAGGCTGACCTAATCCTAAATGAATCATTGGTTTTCCCTGTGCTTCTAACTTTTTTGCCTCAGCTAATATGCTGAATGCAGCTTCAGTTCCCAATCGATCTAATGACTTTGCAAGTTTTATTGCCATAAAAAAATTTCTTAGTTAAACTGAGGCAAGCTAACTGAAAAGCAAAGTCGTGTCTAGAATGAATATTATATCAAATATATATATAAATTTTATAAATAGTTTGGTTCTATTTTCTATATATTATCTTTGTTCTGTCCAGTTGAGCTAAATTTTTACAGCCCATTAACTTCATGTCTCTCTCAATTTCATTGCGGATGTTCTGAAGAATTTTTTCAACTCCTTTTTCTCCTCCAGCAGCTAATGCAAATAAATAACCTTTGCCAAAACTACATGCTTTAGCTCCAAGACTTAAAGCTTTAAGAACATGAGTTCCTCTTCTAATCCCCCCATCAAGAATTACTTCTATTTTATCTCCAACTGCATCTACTATTTCAGCAATTTGATCAAGGGGAGCTCTGGAACCATCCAATTGTCTTCCACCGTGATTGGAGATCATGACAGCTGTGCATCCTATATCAATTGCTTTTTTTGCATCTTCAACCGACATAACGCCTTTTAAAGCAAAGGGTCCATTCCATTTTTTTACGCAATACTCTGCATCTTTCCAATTCATAGCTGGATCAAATTGTTCATTTATATAATCTATAACTGATTTATCTATACTACTTCCTTTTTCAGTCATATGAATAATGTTTGCTAATTTAAATTTTTCATGAATTAAATTATTTATTGTCCACCCTGGATGTAATGCAAAACTTAACAAACTTTTTAATGTTAATTTTGGAGGAGTGGTAAATCCTGTTCTTCTATCTCTTTCTCTATTGCCTGCCACTACAGTATCAACTGTTAAACACATGCTACTGAAACCAGATTTTTTACATCTTTCTAATAGATTATCTGTAAGTCCTCTATCTTTATGAATATAAAGCTGAAACAGTTTTGGACCCTTACTTACCTTTGCAATTTCTTCGATACTGACTGTTCCCATTGTTGATGTACCAAAAATAGTACCCATTTTTTCTACAGCCTTTGCTGAGGCTCTCTCTCCTTCATGATGATAAAGTCGGTGCATAGCGGTAGCCGCAGGAAATAATGGAAAATCAATTTTTTCTCCTAAAACAGTAGTAGACATATCTATATTTGAAACATCATTTAAAACATTTGGAACTAAATCATAATCATTAAATGAACTAGTATTTCTATTTAATGTAACTTCATCATCTGCTCCGCCATCAATATAGTGAAAGATTGGTGAAGGTAATTTTTTTTTCGCTAATTTTCTAAAATCTTCAAAATTATGACAATCTTTTAATTTCATATTTTTCTAAATCTTAAATTATTTCTATTTAAATCACTTATCTTCGTGCAACCCATAAGTTTCATATCACGCTCTATTTCTGCTCGATACTGATTTAATGCTCTTTCAACACCTGCTTGACCAGCTCCTGCCAATGCATAAAGATACAGTCTTCCACCGGAGCAAGCTTTTGCACCTATTGAAAGTGCTTTAAGCACATGTGTTCCTCTTTGAATTCCTCCTTCACATATTACATCAATCTTATCTCCAACTGCATCTACTATTGCAGCTAACTGATCAAAAGGAGATCTTGATCCATCTAACTGTCTTCCACCGTGATTTGAAACCATAATTCCACTACATCCTATATCCACTGCGCGTCTTGCATCTTCAACACTCATTATTCCTTTTAATGCAAAATGTCCTCCCCATTGGGAACAAAGTTTTTCGGCATCTTTCCAATTCATAGATTGATCAAGCATCGTAGAAAAATAATTTCCAATTGAAGTTGCAATATTAGTACCTTCACTTACATGATCTTGTAAATGAGGTAATTCAAATTTTCCTTTTGTTAAATAATTAATGCCCCACATAGGTTTTGATGCAAAACTAAATAAACTTGAAAGAGTAAGTTTAGGAGGAGAAGTAAAACCTGTTCTTAAATCTCTTTCACGATTTCCACCTGTTATAGTGTCTACAGTTAAAGCCATAACATCAAATTTTGCCGCTTTAACTCTTTCCATTACAGCATCATTTAAACCTCTATCTTTATGAAAATAAAACTGAAACATTTTTGGCGTGTCTATTAATGAAGCTATTTCCTCAACACTCACTGTTGATAAAGCTGAAACACCAAACATAGTATTAAATTTTTTTGCTGCTTTGCCTACTGCTCTTTCTCCGTCGTGATGAAATAATCTTTGTAGAGCAGTTGGTGCACAATAAAAAGGAAGATCTATTTTCTTTCCAAAAATAGTTGTAGATAAATCCACATTTTCAACTCCTCTCAATACATTGGGAACTAAATCAACGTCATTAAATGCGCTTGTATTTCTTTTGTAGGTAATTTCATCATCAGCAGCACCATCAATATAGTTAAATATTGGTGAAGGTAATTTTTTTTTTGCAAGTTTTTTAAAATCATCAAAATTATGACAATCTGACAATTTCATTAAATATTAAAATTGTTTAATATAATTAAACATATAACTGTTAGCTCCAGGATTTTTATCTCCTAAACTTGCATTGGAAATATGATTGTATGAAAATCCTAGTTCACTGTTAGTTAAGAAGTCAAAAGATAACTGTACTTCACTTTTAAATTCTAAAGCATGTCCTAAATCTTTGCCATCTCCCTCATTATAAATACCAGGGGTAAAACTTGGAATAACATTAATTTTACCTATATTGTATTGAGTTTGAACTCCGGTATAAAAATAGCTTGCATTATTTTCTGTTAAAATAAATCCTGTGACTGGTGACAATGTTCCTAAAAAACTATCTCTTTGTAACATTTCATTCTGATGTTGAAACCCTATTAAAGCTGCCCTTTGTCCATCATCACTAAAATCAAACATTCCAGAATAAACATTAAATTCATGCTCATTAAAACTTTTTTTATTAATTTCTTCATCACCTAAAACTGGCAATATAAAAATAAAAAAAGTCAAAAATGTAAAAAAAATATTTATTCTTCTCATGCTTAAATTTATTAATGTTAATTTATTTAATATAAGTTAATTTATAAACACTTTTCTAATTATTAGTAGGCCTCCAAAAACAAATAAAATTACAGGAAATAACCATAAAAAAACTGTTTTTTTATTGATTTCAGGATCATAAACAATCCACTGTCCATACTTGTTTATTAAATAATCGTATATCTCATCTTCAGAGTTTCCTTCTTCAATTTTTTTATTAATCAAAAACTTAACACTATTAGCAAAATCTGATTGGGAATCATAAACTGATTGACCTTGGCAAATAAGACACCTAAGATTTTTTGAAATTTTATCAATTAATAAAGAATTATTATTAGCTAGCAAATTGCTTTGGAAGAAAAAAATTAAAATAATAATTAAATATTTTTTAAGTTTCATCTGTTTGCTATTTCAATTATTTCTTCAAAATTTTTAAAAGTTAATTCTCCAATAAATTTCTTCTTTAAATTTAAATCATTATCTAAAATATAAGTTTCTGGAACCCCATAAGCGCCAATATCTATAGAAATAATTCCCTTGGGATCTTTTAAAATTGTTGAAAAAGGATTACCAAAATCCTTTACAAAAAGTTTAGCTTTAGATGGTTTATCTTTATAATTTAAACCAATTAAAATAATATTTGGATGTTCTTTTAATTTCATTAAATATTCATGTTCATTTCTACACGGTGCACACCAAGAAGCCCAAATATTTATTATTGTAATTTTTTTTTGCGAAATTAAATCTTTAATATTAATTTCATTATCTAGAAATAAGCTACGAGCAGAGAATTCATTTATTTTTTTATTTATTTTCGACGATGGTACATAAGAATTATTTTGAAAAATTGCTTTATATAATAAAAGAAAGACAAAAACAGTTATCAAAAGTAAAACAAAATAATATATTTTTTTTTTCATTTAATTTTTGTAAATCTAATTAATCCAC
>CABXMS010000004.1 GCA_902513415.1 uncultured Pelagibacteraceae bacterium | reverse complement strand
CTAATAAATCAATATGTGAGAGTGGGTTGAATTTTATAAAATCAATTAATGACAGCGAAGTTAATGTAATTCCAAAAAAGGTTAAAAAAACAGGTTTTTTTGAAAAATTATTTCACTTCTTTGAATAAATAACAGTATTTTATTGTAACATTAGTTGTTTTTTAAATTTGCTTAAAAAGATTTAAAAAACAGCATGTCAATTCTTAATCAAAAAACAATAAGCAAGAGCATAGTTATTGGAGGTGTGGGCCTACATTCTGGAAAAAAAGTTTCAATGAAACTGAATCCATCTGAACCAAACTCTGGAATAGTTTTTAAAAGAGTTGATATTGAAAAAAATAATATAGTTATACCAAGCGTTTTTAATGTTTCTGAAGCAAATTACTGCACAACAATTTCAAATGAATTTGGAATAAAAGTTTCTACAATTGAACATTTAATGGGAGCTCTATATGGACTCGGAGTAGATAATTTATTGGTAGAAGTTGATAACCAGGAACTACCAATTTTAGATGGGTCTGCAAAAATATTTATAGATGAAATTAATTCAGTAGGTTTAAAAACTAGCAACATACCTATTAAAATAATTAAAATTAATAATAGAGTCACCATAGAAGATGGGTCAAAAAAAATTACAATTGAACCAAGTAAAATTAACTTAGATATTGACTTTGAAATTAAATTTAACAATCCATTAATAGGAACTCAAAGAAATAAAGTAAAAATTTACGAAGAAGATTTATCCGATATTTTTAATTCTAGAACATTTTGTTTATTTGAAGATATAGAGAAACTAAGAGAAATGAACTTAGCTCAAGGAGGAACACTTCAAAATGCAATAGTTGTAAAAGATGAAAAGATTCTTAATGAAGAAGGCTTGAGAAACAAAAAAGAATTTGTAAACCATAAAATTTTGGATTGTTTAGGAGATATTTATTTATCAGGATACAAAATGGTAGGAAATATAAAATGTTCTCAAGGAGGTCATAGGCTGACTAATCAAGTTTTAAGAAAAGTTTTTGAAAATAAAGAAAATTATTCAATAATAGAAATAAAAGAAAAATACTTACCGCATACTTTGGTTAGAAAATCACAGCTTAAATCAATAGCTTAATACATTAGATTTTATAAAATCTTCTGATAGAAATGAATTATGAATTATTTTCATAAAATATTTATATTTGTACTTTTAATAATTTTAACATCTTGTGGAGGTAAAGATGTAGATAAAAAAGATATTATAGAGGAGGAAGAGATAGATCTGCAAATGATCGCTGCCTACAAAGAAGGAATAAAAGCTTTAGAAGAAAGAGATACATTATTTGCAGCGAAGAAATTTAATGAAGCAGAAATATTGTTTCCGCAATCAATATGGGCTCCACGTTCTGTATTGATGGCTGCGTACGCATACTATTCAGATGCATATTATGGGGATGCAATTTTTGAGCTAAAAAGATATCTCAAAACTTACCCTCAAGATAAAAATCAAATCTATGCTCACTATTTAATTGGATTATCTTACTATGAAAATATTCAAGATGAAAAAAAAGATCTTAAGCCTTTATTAAAAGCTAAAGATAAATTTCTTTACATATTATCTGTTTATCCAAATACAGATTTTGCTTTAGATGCACAATTCAAATTAGATTTAATTTCAGATATACTTGCATCAAAAGAAATGTATTTGGCAAATTATTATATAGATAAAGAAAAATGGATACCGGCAATTAATAGATTTAAAGTAGTGATAAGCGAATATAACGAAACAATATATGTAGAAGAAGCTTTGCACAGACTAGTGGAAATTCATTACAAAATAGGTTTAGAGCTAGAAGCAAAAAAATATGCCAATGTTTTAGGATATAATTACCTTTCAAGCGAATGGTACAAAGAAAGTTATAAAATATTTAATAGAGATTATACAGAAGAGAGAAAAAAGTTAGAAAAAAGAAATAAGAAATCAATTTTTAAAAAGCTCAAAACATTGATTCAATAATTCAATGATTAAAAAAAAAGAAATAATCAAAGAATATAAAGAAAAAATAAAACTTATAAACAAATATAACAAACACTACTATGATAAAAGTAATCCAATAGTTGATGATGTAAAATTTGATTTATTAAAAATAGAAGTTCAATCACTTGAAAAAAAATATAATTTTCTAAAAAACAAATTATCTCCAAGTGCTACCATAGGATACAAGCCCTCAAAAAATTTTATTAAATCAAAACATAGAATGCCCATGTTGTCATTATCAAATGCTTTCAATAAAGAAGATTTACTAAATTTTGAAAAAAAAATATTCAATTTTTTAAATTTAGATAAAAAAAATAACATTGAATATAGTGTAGAACCTAAGATAGATGGAATTTCAGCTTCTTTAACTTATAAAGAAGGTAAATTAGTATCAGGAGTATCAAGAGGAGACGGTACAGAAGGAGAGTTAATTACAGAAAATTTAAAAACTATTTTAGATATACCAAAAACAATTAAAGTAAATAATTTTCCCAAGGATATTGATATAAGAGGAGAAGTTTTTATTACAAATAAAGATTTTGAAAGTTTAAAAGATAAGTTTGCAAATCCAAGAAATGCAGCCTCCGGTTCTCTTAGACAAAAAAATCCCAAAGAAACAAAAAAAATTCCCCTTAGATTTATTGCTTATACATTTGGTCATGTCGATAGGTTTAATATTATTAAACAGTCTGAATTTCTCGATAATTTAACAAACTGGGGTTTTAAAGTAAGTAAATTTAATAAAATAATATCTGGCATAGATAATTTGGTAATTAATCATAAAGA
Source organism: uncultured Pelagibacteraceae bacterium (assembly GCA_902513415.1). Next base: position 25,099 of record CABXMS010000004.1, on the reverse strand, counting down.
TTTTGAAAATCAAAGATATAACTTAGAATATGATGTGGATGGACTGGTATATAAAATTAACAATTTTGATTTACAAAAAAGATTAGGTTTTGTAGCAAATGCACCAAGATGGGCGGTAGCACATAAATTCTCATCTGTAAGTTCATTTTCAAAAATAATTAATATAGATATTCAAGTTGGTAGAACCGGAGCACTTACGCCAGTTGCGAAAATAAAACCAGTTAACATAGGTGGAGTAGTTGTTTCAAATGCAACTTTACACAATGAAGACGAAATATTAAGAAAAGATATTAGAGTTGAAGACACTGTAAAAATTGAAAGAGCTGGAGATGTTATTCCTCATGTTATTGCAGTAGATAAAAAGAAAAGACCAAGCAATTCGAAAAAATATTATTTTCCTGAAAAATGTCCATCATGTGGATCAAAGATTATTAAGGAGTTTAACAATCAAACAGAAAAATACGATGCAGTAAAAAGATGCACAAGTGAGGGTTTTAAATGTGAAAAAATGGCTATAGAAAAAATAAAACATTTTGTTTCAAAGGATGCATTAAACATAGATGGATTTGGAAAAAAGATTGTAGAAAAATTTTGGGATCAAAAATTTATTAAACTTCCACAAGATATATTTAAACTTGATTATAATAAAATTGAAAATTTAGATGGATGGGGCAAATTATCAGTTGCAAATCTTAAATACTCTATAGAGAAATCAAAAAAGATTAATCTAGAAAAGTTAATATATTCACTGGGCATAAGACACATTGGACAAGAAAATGCAAAAATAATTGCCCAAAATATAAAAACTTTTGAAAGATTTGCCAATATTAATCATGATTTTAATTTTGAATCTTTTTTAAATATTGATGGAATTGGTGAGACGCAAATAAAATCCTTAAAAAAATTTTTTTCAAACAAAATAAATTTACAAGTAATAAAAGAAATAAAAAAATATATGATAGTTGATGAATCAGAAAAATCATTATCTGGAAAATTAAAAAATAAAACATTTATGTTTACTGGAAAATTACAAGGCATAAGCAGAGCAGAGGCAAAATCATTAATAGAAAAAAATTCTGGAAAAATTTTAAGCTCAGTTAATAAAAAATTAAATTACTTAATTGTTGGAGAAAAACCAACAACAAAAAAAGTCGTTCAAGCAAAAGAACTTAAAATTAATGTTATAAAATTAGAAGATTTTAAAAAAATGTTAAATTAAATTTTGTAACCAAATTTTTTCATTTTTATTTAAATAATTTGATAATTTTGAATAAATATCTAAATTATATTTAAATAAATATATTTTTTCTTTTTTATTTAAAATAGAAAAATCAATTAAATCTTTGTCAATTGGTGCGTAAGTGAGATTTTCAAAAATTAATTTATTTTTTTTCTCCAAAATATAAATTAAATTTTCAATTCTAATTCCAAACTTATTTTCTTTATAGTAACCCGGTTCATTACTAACAATCATTCCTTTTTTTAGAGGAACATTATTAAATTTTGAAATTGATTGTGGACCTTCATGAACATTTAAAAAAAACCCCACCCCATGACCAGTGCCATGAGGATAATCTAAGTTTATTTCTTTTAACCATTTTCTGGCTTTTTTATCAATGGCGCTGCCTTTGTTTGTTTTACTAAGATTTGTTGTTACAACGGCTATATGACCCTTTAAAACTCGAGTAAAAATATTTTTAATATATTTTGATGGTTTTCCAAAACTTATAGTTCTTGTTACATCTGTTGTTCCATATTTATATTGACCTCCTGAGTCACATAGCAATAAATCATTTTTTTTTAAAGTTCTATTAGATAATTTATTTGCTCTGTAGTGAATGATGGCTCCATTAGGACCCGATCCAGCAATTGTACTAAAGCTAGGGTATAAGTATTTATTATTTTTTTTTCTAAAACTTTCTAATTTTTTTTCAATTTTTAATTCATTCAAGCTTTTTGGACTTCTTTTTTTTGCCCAAAATAAAAATTTTGTTAAAGCTACTCCATCATATATGTGAGCTTTTTTCATATTTTCTATTTCATTTTTATTTTTAATTGACTTCAAATAATAGCAAGGATCATTTTTAGATCTGATTATAAAATTTGACTTAATGACATTTTCATTAAATATTGAGCATGTATATCTATCTATACAAAAATTTGTGCCCTTAATTTTTGTGATTACTTCAAAAAAATTAGCAAATTTATAAAATTTAAGTTTATTATAAAATAATTTATTTTTTATATTTTTTATTTTATTACCATTTGAGAAGAAATATATTTCTTTATTAGCAGTTAAAATAATTTTGCAATTAGGTACTGGTGAAAAAGGATTATCCCAGCCTCTTAAGTTTAGTAACCATGCAACATTTTCTGGAGCGCTTATAAATAGATTATCAATTTTTCTTTTTTTTAATAAATTAAATAATCTATTTATTTTTGATAATGACGATTCGCCAGCAATTTTATTATTTAAAGTATAAAAATTTTTTGTTTTTTTTAATTTTTGAAATGTACAAATTTTATCAATTAAATTTTCTTGAATTGGAACTAATTTGTGATTAGGAGAAATTATTTTTTTTAAACTTTCATTTGTAAAAAGCTTTGGATCAAACCCCAAATTTAGGCATTTATCTAGTTTTGATAATATTATTTTTGGTGTTGTGTTTGGTATCTGATAAATTCTAAAATGATTTCCTGACTGTTTTTTTGCTTGTATTGTGTATCTTCCATCAACAAATAAATAATTTTTATTAGCTAGCAAAATTGCAAGCCCATAAGATCCTGTAAAGTTTGAAATTATTTTTAATCTATCTGGATACGCATATTCTGAGAAAAATTCATCGTTTTTTGGGACTATATAACCATCAATATTTTTTTCTATAAATATTTTTTTTAATCTATTAATCATTTAATTCTTTTTTTTTGATATCTTATCCACCCGGGACTTTTAATTTCTGTTTCGTACTCTATATCTTGGTTAAAATCAAAATCATTATCTTGTTGGTTTTCAAAAGAGTTATTTTTTTTAATATTGCTTTCAGGCAATTCATCAATAAATCTTGATGCAATACTATTAATCCAATATCCTTGGTAAAACCTATTCATTGAAAAAGAAATAATGGCTAATTTCTTTGCTCTTGTTATTCCAACATATGCAAGTCTTCTTTCTTCTTCTAATCCATTTTCTCCTTTTTCTTCTAAAGATTTTTGATGTGGAAATAAACCTTCTTCCCAACCAGGTAAAAATATAACGTCAAATTCCAGTCCTTTTGATCCATGCATGGTCATTAAATTTACTTTTTCTCCTTCCCAATCCTGATCTATGGATGTAGCAAGTGCCACATGTTCTAAAAAACTTTCTAAATTATCGAATTCCTTCATGGCATTCAGTAATTCTTTAATGTTTTCTATTCTATTTTCATTATCCAAATCTTTTTTATCTTTTAACATTTGGCTATAACCAGACTCATCCAAAATAATTTGAAGAAGTTTTATATGACTAATTTTATCTAAATTGTAGCTTCTCCATTTTTCAATTAATCTAAGTATTGAGCTTAGACCTAATTTTGTTTTTGGTTTTATTTTATTTAATTCAATAAGTTTTTTTGATGCTTCTTCTAAAGATAGATAATTTATTTTTGCATATTCATTTATTTGTTTAATAGTTGTTTCGCCTATCGATCTTTTTGGAACATTAATTATTCTTTCAAAAGATAAATCATCTTTGTTTTGAAAAACTATCCTTAAATATGCAATACAATCTTTAATTTCGGCTCTTTCATAAAATTTTATTCCTCCAATAATTCTATAAGGAATTCCAATTTTTAAAAAACGTTCTTCGAATTCTCTTGTTTGAAAAATTGCCCTTACTAAAATAGAAATCTCATTTAATGAATAATTTTTTTTAATTCTTTCTATTTTATCTCCAATTCCTATTGCTTCATCTTTTCCACTTCTGTAACAGTTAAGAGAAACCAAATCCCCATGTTCGCCATTTGTAAATAAATTTTTTCCTACTCTATTTTGATTGTTTTTTATTAAGTTAGAAGCTACGCTTAGAATGTTTTGAGTAGATCGATAATTTTTTTCTAATCTAATAATTTTTGTACCACTATAAATTTTGTCAAAATCAAGAAAATTTTTTATTTCTGCTCCTCTCCAGCTATATATCGATTGATCATCATCACCAACGCAGCAAATGTTTTTATGATATTTGGCAAGACAATTTAACCATTCACTTTGAATATGGTTTGTGTCTTGATATTCATCAACAAGAACATATTTAAAATTTCTCGAATACAATTCAGCTATTTCAGGATTTTTTTCAAAAATTTTAACACAATGTAAAATTAAATCTCCAAAATCACAAGCATTGAGGTTAATTAATTTTTCTTGATAAATATTATAGATTTTTAAGAAACCTTTTTCTAAATGATTTTTTTTACCAAGAATCACATCCTCGGGGTACCATCCTTTGTTTTTCCATTTATCTATTACCGATAAAATAAAATTTGGAGAAATTTTTTTACTATCTATATTTTCAGCTTTGCAAATATTCTTAATCAATCTTATCTGATCATCTTGATCTAAAATTGTAAAATTATAATTTAGGTTTGCTGCTTTTGCGTGTTTTCTTAGAATTTTTGCACTTATTGAATGAAATGTTCCGATCCAGGATAATCCAACAGCATCTTTTTTTAATATTTTTGCTACTCTCGAAAGCATCTCTTTAGCTGCCTTGTTGGTAAAGGTTACAGCAAGAACTTGATTTGGAAATGCTTTTTTCTCCTTAATTATATGTGCAATTCTCGAAGTTAACACTTTTGTTTTGCCAGAGCCTGCCCCCGCTACAATCAGCAGGGGTCCATCTAAACAAGATACTGCTTCATTTTGTTTATTATTCAAATCCTTTAAATATTCCAAATTCGACATTTCTATTTTATAGTATAAGTCTTTATCAAATTTCATGAAAAATTATTTAAAAAATATTAAAAGATTTGATTTTACACAAAAATTTAACTTATTTATTGATAAAATTAACATGAAAAATTATTTAAAAAATATTAAAAGATTTGATTTTACACAAAGATTTAACTTATTTATTGAGAAAATTAAGCAGATAAATATAAATTCATTCAAAACTATACTTATTGTTTATGCAATAATTTTTTCTGTATTTTTATTTTTAGCTATACCTGGTCTATATAATTATCAAAATTATTACGATAAGATAAAAAAACAAACATTATCGGATTTTAAGCTTAAATTAGGAGATATTAAAAAAGTAAAATATAGATTTGTACCTAAGCCACATATTTTAATTGAAGGTGCAAACCTAGCTTTTGTTAAAGATGAAGAGTTAAGTTTTGCAAAATTAAAAAAGATAAAAATATATATATCTTTGATAGATCTTTACAGAAAAGATAAAATATCAATAAAAGAAATAGTCATCAATAATGGAAATTTCTATTTTAAAAAAAAAACTTTTATTAATTTTTTAGAACATCTTAACAAAACAATTATAAAGCCAATAAAAGTTATTAATAGTAATTTTTTTTATCTCAATAAAAATGAAGATGTTGCAAATATTTCACCTATAAAGGAATTAAATTATTTTATAGATTCCAAATTAAGAGAAAAAAATTTAAAAATTAAAGGTAAACTTTTTGATGTAAATTATAATTTTTATTGGAAAAAAAATTATAACAAACCAAATATAATTGAATCAAACATTGTTTTAAATAATCCGAATATATCCATATCAAATAAATTAGTAAAAAATTATGAAAATAATATTAATGATGGAATTTTGAAAACTAATTTTTTAAATAATAAAATAAATATAAATTATAAAACACACAATGAAAAGATTAACTTTATTACAGATAATAATAATCTAAATTCAAACTATCAAATTAAATTAAATGGAAATGTTATTTTAGAACCATTTTTTTTTGATACAAAAATCGATTTATCTAATTTAGATTATGGCTTTCTAATAAATAAATTTTTACCAACTCTATATATTTATAGAGATACAGTTCACTCAAATATAAACGGCAAATCTATGATTAATATAGATAATGTAAAAAATAAATTGCTAAATAATATAGAAATTATGATTAGTTTTCATGATAAAAAAATTATATTAGACAAATTTAAAATTAAAATAAAAAAAATAGGTGATTTGAGAATTTCAAATGTAGAATATGTCAATAGAGAAGAAAAAATATATATAAGATCAAAAATGCAATTAAACATAATGGATCAAAGACAATTTTATTATAGATTTCAGGTTCCCAAAAAAAATAGAATTAATATAAAAAAAATATACTTTGATTTAGAGAAAAATTTAGATGAAAATGAATATTATATTTCAAATATTAATTTAAATTCCTTAGAAAATAATTTAAGCAAGCAAAATTCAGAAATTTATTTTGATGAAGAAATAACTAATATACAAACACTGACTAAGTTAATTAATGAATATTTTAGAAAAATTAACTTGGGCTGATCATTTTTTTTGGGTTAACAATTTTGTTATAATTTTTTTCAGAAACTAAACCTGATTTAACAGCTTCATATTTTAAAGTAGTATTATTTTTTAGGGAAAGTTTTGCAATTTTTGCAGCATTATCATATCCAATATAAGGAGCTAATGCAGTGACTAACATTAAAGAATTATCTAAATATTCTTTTATCTTTTTTTTATTAGCTCTAATCCCTTTAACACAAAATAGAGCAAAGTTTTTTGAACTATCTGATAAAAGATCTATTGACTGCAATATATTGTGTGCGATTAAAGGTTTAAAAACATTCAATTCAAAATGTCCATGAGATCCTGCCATCGTAATTCCATTGTGATTTCCAATTACTTTAACACAAACCATTGTAACTGCTTCTGACTGTGTAGGGTTGACTTTTCCAGGCATAATAGATGAGCCAGGTTCATTAGAAGGCAAAATTAATTCGCCATAACCGGCTCTAGGTCCTGAGCCTAAAAATCTTATATCGTTAGCAATTTTCATCAAACATACAGCTGCAGTATTTAAAGTGCCTGAAAAATTAACAATAGCGTCATGAGAAGCTAAAGCTGCAAATTTATTCTTTGCTGGTTTAAAGGGAATTTTTGTTATTTTTTTTATTTCTTTAACTATTTTCTTATCGAAATTTTTTTTAGTATTAATACCAGTTCCAACAGCGGTACCACCTTGTGCCAAATTATATATCTCGTTTAAAGCATTATTAATTCTAGTTATGCTAGCTTCTAACTGTGATTGGTATCCTGAAAATTCTTGTCCCAAAGATATTGGGGTAGCATCTTGTAAATGGGTTCTTCCAACTTTTATAATATTTTTAAATTTACTTACTTTTTTTTTAAGTTCCGAATTTAGCAACATGAGTGAAGGAATTAATTTATTTTTCGTTTCGAGAGCAACAGCTATATGCATTGCAGTTGGAAAAACATCATTGGTCGATTGTGATTTATTTACATGATCATTTGGGTGAATTGGTTTTTTAGTTCCTTTTTTGCCTCCAAGCATCTCAATTGCTCTATTAGATATAACTTCATTTACATTCATATTTGTTTGGGTTCCCGATCCTGTTTGCCAAACCTTGAGAGGAAAATGTTTGTCCAATTTTCCTTGAATGACTTCACTTGAGGCTTTTATAATTGCATTTGCTATCTTTGAATCAAGTTGCTTTTGGTTTTTGTGAACAATTGCAGCAGATTTTTTTATTATACCTATTGATTTAATTAAAATAGGTTTAACCAATATTTCACCTATATCAAAATATTTTTTTGATCTTTGAGTTGAAGCACCCCAATATTTATCCCCAGGTACATTAATTATCCCTATACTATCGTATTCTTTTCTTTTTTTCATAGTTTAAAAATTAATAACAATGCTTTATTTGTTATACATTAAATGAATTAAAAATCATAGTAGAGACAAATAAATACTGATAGGAGCAAAATGACAAATTTTGAAAAAGTTGGCAAATTCATGAAAACCTTTGGACAAGAAGTAAAAACAACATCTGGTTTAAGTTCTGAAAAAATTAATTTACTAAGAATAAAGCTTATCATTGAAGAGCTTGAAGAGTTTAAAAAAGCAATAGAAGAAGATGATATAGTAGAGGTTGCTGATGCTTTAACCGACATATTATATGTAACTTATGGTGCGGGACATGCTTTCGGAATTGACTTAGATAAGTGTTTTGATGAAGTTCAAAAATCAAATATGAGCAAATTAGATGATAATGGCAAACCAATTTATAATGATCTAGGGAAAGTGATGAAAGGACCAAATTATTTTAAACCAGATTTATCTAAATTTTTAAAATAATTAAATTTTATTTAACCATATTGGTTTTTTAATTTTTATATTTGCACTTCCACATTTGTAAACATTTTCAAATTGAAAATTTTTTTTATCAAATTTTATTACAGCAAAAGGAAATTTCTTACTAATCAAAACTTTTCCAATTTCGCTTTCTTTAAATTTTATTATATCGTTATTATTTAAATTTCCATCAATTACATCTACTGCAAATAATCTTTTCGAAAGTTTATTTTTTAGTTTTATTCTTGCCGTGTTTTCTTGTCCAATATAACAACCTTTTTTAAAATCTATTCCATTCAATTCTTCAAAATTACATTCGATAGCAAAAATTTTATTCTGTAAAAGATTTGTGTTTTGTTGTGGAATTCCCAAATCATAACTTAAAGCATAATACTCATTAATATTTGATGATTTTAATTCTAATTTTTCTAAAGATAAATTTAGTTTTTCCAAATTTATAATTAGTCTTGCTCCCAAATTTTTTAATCTTGGATCTAAAACTATTATGTCTTCATTATACTTAATAGTACTTCCCTCTAAATCACTAGTTTTTTCAAATGATAGAAATTTATCTTTGCTCATTACCGCCACAACAAATTCATTACTTAAATTTAATATTTCTATTTTAGATCTAAGTTTATACAAATTTAGCTGACTGAAAAGTTGATCTATATTTTTTTTTTCACAATCTATGAAATAACCATTTTTGTGTTTAATAATTATAAAATCAAAAAGATATTTACCTTGCGGAGTTAGTAATGAAGCAAAACAGCTATAATTATCAGTTACTTTATTAATGTCATTTGAAATTAGATTTTGTAAAAATTCTTTTACATCTTCTCCACTTACATAAAGTATTCCGCGATCTTCTAAAATATACAATTTATTTTTATTCATAATTGATTGTTGTTAATTTATAATATAATTACTTTTTTAGTAAATGTTAGACCTCATAATTAAAAATGGATCCTGCTTTATTGATGGAAAACTTATAAATACCGATATAGGTGTCTCAAATGGTAAGATAACTAATATTGGAGATTTATCAAAAGAAAATCATAAAGAAATTTTTGAAGCCAATAAACTTGTTGTTCTACCAGGATGCATTGATACTCAAGTTCATTTTAGAGAACCAGGTTCAACAGATGCAGAAGATTTAAACTCAGGAAGCAAGGCAGCTATACGCGGTGGTATAACAGGAGTTTTTGAAATGCCAAATACTAACCCCCCTACATCCAGTAAAAAAGAATTTCAAAATAAATTAAAATTAGCAAAAAATAGAATGTATTGTAACTATGCATTTTATTTTGGAGCAACACCAACAAATAATCTAGAACTAGCTGATTTAAAAAACCTAGAAGGATGTTGTGGTGTTAAGCTTTTTGTAGGATCCTCAACGGGAAATTTATTGGTTGATAAAGAAAACGATATAGAAAAGGTTTTTGAATATACATCTAAAATTGTTTCAGTACATTCTGAAGATGAGGAAATTTTAAATAAAAGAAAAAAATTAATTGAGAAAGGAAATGTTCTAACCCATCCGCTATGGAGAAATGAAGAGTGTGCAATATCTTCGACAAGAAAAATTGTAAAAATTGCTAAGAGGTTAAATAAAAAAGCACATATACTTCATGTAACTACAAAGGAAGAAGTAGACTTTCTGTCCCAAAACAAAGGAAATATTACTTTCGAAATTACTCCTCAACATTTAACTTTGTATTCACCAGATTGTTATCAAAAATTAGGTACTTACGCACAAATGAATCCACCCATTAGAGATAAATCTCATTATGATCGATTATGGTATGCTGTGAAAAATAATTATAATGACACTATCGGATCAGATCATGCTCCACACTTAAAAGTAAATAAAGATAAAGAATACCCAAATTCTCCATCAGGGATGCCAGGCGTTCAAACTTTACTTCCAGTTATGCTTAACCATATTAATGATGGGAAATTAAAATTGGATCAATTAGTAAAATTTTTATGTGAGAATCCAACTAAAATTTTCGGAATTAAAAATAAAGGATATATTAAAAAAGATTTTGATGCTGATTTTACAATTGTTGACATGAACAAAACAATTGAAATTAAAAATGAACACATTGAAAGTAAATGTGGTTGGTCACCATTTAATGGATTTAAATTTAAAGGCACACCAACTGCTACGATTATTGCTGGGAAAATTATAATGCAGGATGGCAAAATTTTAGGTCATCCATCGGGAACCCCTTTAGAATTTAACTAAGCTTTGTTGTAAAACTATTTACAAGAATAACACCGACCACAATCATAAATAATCCTACGACAGCCTGCCAAGCCAAAGTTTGTTTAAAAAATATATAACCCAATATTGCAATTGTAAAAATTCCAAGTCCACTCCAAGTTGCATAAACTATTGCTATTGGAAGTTTATTTACAACAAATGTTAAAAGATAAAATGCGCATAGGTAGAAAATAGTAAGTGAAACAGTTGGAACAAGTTTTGTAAAATTTTGAGAGACAGGTAATAACATTGTTCCCGCAACCTCACAAAATATTGCACCGACAAGAAATATATATGTTTTAAGCATTATTTAAGAATATTATTTTTAATCAAATCTTCTTTTATTTCAGATAAAATTGCTGGGTCGTCAATTGTTGCTGGCATTTTATATTCCTCTTTATCTGCAATCTTCCTAATTGTACCTCTTAATATTTTTCCAGATCTAGTTTTTGGCAGTCTTTTTATTACAATTACAACTTTAAATGCAGCTACTGGGCCAATTTTATCTCTAACCATTTGAATACATTCTTTTGATATAGTTTCGTTATCTTTTTTAACTCCTGCTTTTAATACGACTAAACCTATTGGTAATTGTCCTTTTAATTTATCTGCAATTCCTAATACGGCACATTCAGCAACAGATTGATGTTCAGATAATACTTCTTCAATAGCACCAGTCGACAATCTATGTCCTGCTACATTAATTATGTCATCTGTTCTAGACATAATCCAAATATATCCATCATCATCAATATGACCAGCATCATAAGTTTGATAATAACCTTTGTAGTTTGTCATATAGTTTTCTTCATATCTTTTATCAGCATTCCACAATGTTGGAAAAGTTCCTGGAGGTAGGGGAAGTTTTACAACAATGTCACCCATTTCATTTGGTTTTGCCAAAGATTGATCGGGTTTGATAATTTTAACATCATAACCGGGCACAGCTTTACAAGCTGATCCATATTTTGTTTTCATCATTTCAATTCCTGTACAGTTTGAACTTATTGCCCAACTAGTTTCAGTCTGCCACCAGTGATCAATAACAGGAACATTTAATAAATTTTCAGCCCATTTTATTGTATCGGGATCAGCTCTTTCTCCAGCCAAAAATAAAGATTCAAATGAACTTAAATCATATTTTGAAAAGAACTTTCCTTCTGGATCTTCTTTTTTTATAGCTCTAAATGCAGTTGGTGCTGTGAATAAGGATTTAACCTTATAATCAGAAATTATTTTCCAAAATGCTCCAGCATCGGGAGTTCCCACAGGCTTTCCTTCGAACAAAACTGTAGTGCAACCTTTAAATAAAGGAGCATAAACTATGTAGGAGTGACCAACTATCCATCCTATATCACTAGCTGACCACCAAACATCATCTTCATCAATATTATAAATATTTTTCATGGTCCATTTTAGTGCAGCCACATGTCCTCCAATGTCTCTTACAATTCCTTTTGGAATTCCCGTAGTTCCAGATGTATAGAGAATGTAAGCAAATTCATTTGATCCCATTTCTACACAGTCTATTTCTTTGGATTTAGACATAACTTCTTCCCAACTAATTTCTAATGGACTGTTTAATTTAACATCATGATCTTTTCTTTGATAAAAAATTACTTTTTCTAATTTATGTTTTGCAAGTTTTAGTGCTCCATCCACTAAAGGGCGATACTCAACTGTTTTTCCGGGTTCAAATCCACATGATGCTGTAATTAAAAGTTTTGCCTTACTGTCATCAATACGGCTAGCAAGTTCATTAGATGCAAATCCACCAAAAACAACAGAGTGTATTGCTCCAATTCTTCCGCAAGCAAGCATTGCAACCACTGCTTCTGGTATCATGGGCATGTATATTACTACACGGTCTCCTTTTTTAATTCCTTGATTGTTTAATGCTCCAGCAAATTTCGAAACTTTGTCCTTTAATTCTTTAAATGTAAATTTTGATTTATTGCCTGTAATTGGACTATCGTAAATGAGTGCAACTTTATTAGCTTTTCCTTGGTCAATATGAAAGTCGAGCGCATTGTAACAAGTATTTGTTATACCATCTTCATACCACTTATAAAAAGGTGGATTAGACTTGTTTAAAATTTTAGTTGGCTTTTTAAACCAAAAAATATCATCAGAAACTTTTTGCCAAAATTCTTGAGGATTCTTTATTGACTGGTCATAAATTTTTTTATAATTTTTATTCATCTGATTTGTTTTGATTTGCCATTTTTAACTGATTTTATATAACCGGTTGCATTTAATTTTAAAAAGTAAGTAAAATCAATACTTATTAGAGGTAAAAAAGTCTTCTATTAACTATTTTTATTTGTTATTTACCCCATTAACTTGGTTTTATTGCGGATAAAGCTAAAGTTTAATATTAAACTAAAAAAACTAACTAAAGAGGGAGTTTTTTATGAAAAAACTTAAGTTGTTTGCTTTAGCAGCTGTAGCCTTATTAGGCTTTTCAGGTGCAGCAAATGCCGAAACAGTCCTTCTTGCTTCTGATGACTTTGTTGGAATCTCATTTTGGGTAATTTCAATGGGTATGTTAGCAGCAACCGCTTTCTTTTTTATGGAAAGAGGATCAGTAGCTGCTGGCTGGAGAACATCAGTAACAGTAGCGGGACTAGTAACTGGTATTGCATTCATTCACTACATGTACATGAGAGGTGTTTGGGTTCAAACAGGTGACTCACCAACAGTATATAGATATATTGACTGGTTAATCACTGTACCATTACAGATGGTAGAATTTTACTTAATTCTAGCAGCTGTTAAAAAAGTTTCCGGAGGAATATTCTGGAGACTTTTAATCGGATCATTAGTAATGTTAATCAGTGGATACTTGGGAGAAGCAGGTTACATCAATCCTATGATGGGTTTCATCATCGGAATAGCTGGATGGATCTACATTCTATATGAAGTATTCTCAGGTGAAGCTGGAAAAATAGCTTCTAAGAGTGGAAACAAAGGACTTGTAACTGCTTTTGGAGCAATGAGAATGATCGTTACAATTGGTTGGGCAATTTATCCATTAGGTTATGTATTTGGTTATTTAACTGGTGGTGTAGATGCTAACTCACTAAACGTGATTTATAACCTTGCAGACTTTCTTAACAAGATCGCATTCGGTCTAGTTATTTGGGCTGCAGCGATGCAAAACACTTCTGCTAGATCTAGATAAGTCTAGATAAATAAATATAAATAGGGCAAGTTTAATTACTTGCCCTATTTTTTTTTATATCTATATGTGAATAATGGCTAAAATTACATACATAGAACATAATGGAAAATCCCACACAGTTGACGTTGCAAACGGTCTAAGTGTAATGGAAGGTGCTGTTCAAAACAATATTCCAGGAATTGATGCCGATTGCGGAGGAGGAATGGCATGTGCTACCTGCCATGTTTATGTCAAAGATGAATGGTTTAATAAAATTCCAAATAAAAAAGAAGGTGAAGATGATATGTTAGACCAAGCTTATGAGCCTAGAAAAAATAGTAGGCTTAGTTGTCAAATTGAAGTTTCAGATAATATTGATGGACTGGAAGTTAATTTACCAGAAAAACAGTTATAATGATTAAAACTGATGTTTTAATAATTGGAGCAGGACCGTCAGGTTTATTTTGTGCTCACCAATTAAAATTAATTGGATTGAATTGTGAAGTAGTCGACAATCTAGATAAAATAGGCGGTCAGTGTATTGAGCTATATCCTGATAAGCCAATTTATGACATTCCTGCCATTCCAGAATGTACAGGTGAAGAGTTAACAAATAACTTAATAAATCAATTAAAACCTTTTGATATTAAATTTCATTTAAATGAGAGAGTAGATGAAGTTAAGAAAAGTGATGATAGTTGGGAAGTTAAAACAAATAAAGGAACATCATTTAATACACCAAATATAATTATTGCGGGTGGAGTAGGATCATTTGAACCAAGAAAATTTAGTCCAAAAGAATGTGAAAAATTTGAAAACAAATCATTATTTTATTCCATAAAAAATAAGTCTATATTTAAAGGAAAAACAGTATCAATTTTTGGTGGAGGCGACAGTGCATTGGATTGGGCAATAGAACTTTCTAATAATTCAAATGTAAATCTAATTCATCGAAGAGATGAGTTTAGAGGAGCTCAAGTTAGCATAGATAAAATTCAAGAATTAACAAAAAATGGAAAAATAAACCTGTTCACAAAATATCAACTAAAAAATGCACACGGAACGGAAAATTTAGAAAGCATAGATATTATTCATGATGAGGGTGAGAAAAAAAATTTAAAAACGGACTATGTTTTAGGATTTTTTGGTTTGATTATGCAACTTGGACCAATAGTTAATTGGGAATTAAATTTAAATAAAAAAACAATAGAAGTTGATACTGAGAAATTTCAAACAAATCAAAAAGGAATCTATGCGATAGGAGATATATGTAGTTACCCCGGAAAATTAAAATTAATCCTATCAGGATTTCATGAAGGTGCATTGGCAGCTAGAGCGTGTTTTAAATTAGCTAGACCTAATGAAAAATATAGATTTGAATTTACAACAACATCTACAAATTTAAAAAAAAGACTAGGTGTAAAAGAGTGATTGAACTTTTAACTGCAGACACACCTAATGGAAAAAAAATTTCAATTATGCTTGAAGAAACTAAGCTTGAATACAAAGTTACCAAAGTAAATCTTTATAAAGATGAACAATTCAAACCTGATTTTAGAAAAATTAGTCCTTTCAGTAAAATTCCGGTAATTATAGATTACGATAATAACAAAGAAGCTATTTTTGAATCTGGTGCCATTCTTATTTATCTAGGAGAAAAAACTAATAAATTTTATGATAAAAAAGATAGATTAAAAATTAATCAGTGGCTTATGGCTCAAATGGGATATATAGGACCAATGTTTGGACAGCATCATCAGTTTCACTATTACAATCCAGGAAAGAGTGAATTTGGGGAAAATAGATATTTTAAGATAACAAAAACTATTTATAGCGATTTAGAGGAAAGACTAGAAAATTCAAAATATCTTGCCGGTGAAAAATACACAATCGCTGATATAGCTACATGGCCTTGGGTAGCAAGACATCCAATTCACGATATAGGATTAAAAAAATTTAAAAATTTAACAAGATGGTATTTAGAAATAGCTCAAAGAGAATCTGTAATTAAAGGATATGATTTTATGAAAAGTGGAGAGACTATTCCTATCCCTTAACCGTCTGCAAATATTTTTTCTTCTTTTTCGTGTTTTTCTTGTGCGGTAATAGATAATGTTGCTACAGGTCTTGCAATTAATCTTTTTAATCCAATTGGCTCAGCTGTTTCTTCACAGAAACCATATGTTCCATTTTCTATTCTTTTTAAAGCTAAATCGATTTTTGAAATTAATTTGATTTGTCTGTTGATTGCTCTCATTTCTACATTTTTTTCTGTGTAAGAGCTTGCCTGATCTACAATATCAGCAGAAGTGGTGTTATCATCCATAGAGCTATTATATAAAGCTTCGTTATTGGTTTTTATAAGATCTGATTTCCAATCAGTTAATTTTTGTTTAAAAAATGACAGATGTTTGGCACACATATATTTTTCTTTTTCTTTTGGAATGTATGTTTTAGAGATTTTAACCATATCTAATTTTAATCGTGCGTGAATATATTCATCAATTAATAGGTGTCAAGATACCATTATTTGTATAAATTAAAGAAAAATGGCTAAAAATAAAAAGAATTTAATAAATTTGTTTTACTTATTCCTTGGAATTCATTTGATTATATGGACTTTAATTCCATCATTAACTAATAATAATCTTCCTTTAGACACAATAGAAGCCCTAGCGTGGGGAAGTAATTTAGATTGGGGATTTAATAAACATCCACCAATGAGCGCGTTTTTAGTTGAAATTTTTTATCAAATTTTTGGTGCACAAAATTGGGCTTATTATTTATTAAGTCAAATTTGTATAATTGTTTCTTTTTTTGTTGTTTTTAAGTTAGCAGAATATTTTTTTGAAAATAAAGTTTACTGTTTGTTGTCTGTTTTATTGTTAGAAGGAATTTATTTTTATAATTTTACAACTCCCGAATTTAATGTTTATGTATGTGAACTACTTTTTTGGTCAATTTCAGTATTTTATTGTTGGAAAGGTTTTCAAAATAATAAATATAGCGATTGGTTATTATTTGGCGTATTTGCAGCATTTGGTATTTTATCTCACTATTTATTCATTTATTTGCTTTTATCTCTAGATGTACTTTTTCTTTATATGATTTATAAAAATAAAATTGATTTTAAATGTTTAATTTCTTTAGCACCGTTTTTTTTGATCTTAACACCACATTTAATTTGGTTAATTGAAAATGACTATACAACAATTATTTATGGCATTCATAGAACAGGGACTGGTGAACAAAATTTCATGGATCATATTAACTATCCACTTATTTTTTTAGTTAAACAAATTGGAATATTAATACCATTTTTATTAATGCTCTTTTTTTTAATTAATAAATTTAAATTTAAATTTAAATTTAATGATAAAAAATTATTATTTTTATTAACTATTAATTTTATTCCTATATTTCTAGTTTTTTTGACCTCATTAATTATGGGAGTAAAAATTAGAACAATGTGGATGTCGCCATTTTATTTATTTCTTGGAGTGTTAGTGATTTATTATTTTAAAAAAAATATTAACACAAAAAAATTAAAAAATTTTTTCTTAATATTTTTTACACTATTTATTTTTTCTCCGTTTGCATATGCCTATGTTTCGATTACAGAAACAGATAAAAGAACTGACTATCCAGGTAGAAAGATTGCAGAAGAGGTGAGTAAAATATGGCTACTTAATTCTGCTCCGGATATTGTATCTTTTATAAATTATGTTGGTTTCGATGAGTGGCATGCGGGAAACTTATCTTATAATTTAAAATCAAGACCAAAAGTAATATTTAACCGTGATAAAATATCTTATTACCCTCATATTGTACTAATATACGATACACATCGTGAATGCCCAATAACAGTTTGGCAGCTAAGGGAACATAAATTTCTTATAAATAATAAGCAGTATATGATTTGTTATTAATAAAACTGATATATAATAGTAAAATGGATAAATTTTTTAATAGCAGAACAAAAAAAGTTATATTTTTTGTTATAATAATAGGTGCAATTGAAATTTCCGGACATGGAATACTTGCATCCCTATTTAGATTGTTAAGCTCTACAAATTAATGAAAATAAAAATCTTAATACCAGTTTATAATGATTGGAAATCAGTAATTAAATTAATACAAAATATTAATTCAGAAATTTCAAATTTAAACGCTGAGTTTTCTATAATTATAGTTAATGATGGATCTACTGACTTAATTCCTAAATTAGATATTGATTTAAATTATGTTAAGTCACTAAAAATATTAAATTTAAAAAAAAATGTGAGTCACCAAAGATCCATAGCAATTGGTTTAAAACACATTTATGAAAATGAAAATTTTGATCATGTAATTCCTATGGACGGTGACGGAGAAGATAGACCTGAGGAAATTAAAGAATTTTTTGAAAAAATTAAACAGAATCCAAATGATTCAATTGTTGGGGCAAGAGTAAAAAGATCTGAAGGAATTTTTTTTAAAATAGGCTATGCAATTCATAAGCTGATTACATACGTATTTACTGGACATATTATTAAATTTGGAAATTTTACCTGCATTCCAAAGTCAAAAGTAACCGAACTATTAAATGAGAAAGCAACTTGGAACAGTTATTCAGGCTCTTTAACAAAGATTACAAAAAAAATTATAAAAATTTCTTCTATTAGAGGCAAGAGATATTTTGATCTGTCAAAAATGAGCTACTTAAACCTAGTAAAACACTCACTTTCAATTATCTCTGTTTTTAAATCAGTAGTGATATTAAGATCGATTATTTTTTTTATTGTGTATTCAGTTATAATTTCAACAAATATATCTTTAGTTACATTAATTCCTTTAATCTTGATTATTATATTTATCTATTTTGTAATAACCCTTTCAAAAAGAGAAAATTTAGATGACTTAAATAATTCATTATCAAATATTTCTAATATAGAAGAAATTAGATAAATTGAAATTATGATTATAAATAAAGAAAAATTAGGTATAATTAATTAGCCTTTATCGTCGGTAAACAATAAAAATCAGCCGTGTCTATTTTTGAGTAATGCTGCCTTCTTGTATTCCATTTTTTTTGAATGCCAGCACTTGCAAGACTTAAGGTTGATCTACCATATCTACAATTAGTATTATCAATAGATTTCATTAAGCTATTTATTTTTTCATCTCTTTCAGATGAAAATAAATTTTTACCATTATTTGAATCAGATAGATGAGATAACATCACTCCTGCTTTTTGGTACCGATAGCCATTTTTAAAAATAGTTTCTAAAATACTAAGGGCCATCTTAACTATTTCAATACTATTGTTTGTGGCTATTGGTAAATCTATTGTTTTTGAATTTGAATAATAGCCAAATCTATTTTGAAAAGGGCTTGTTCTAATAAAAACTGTTATTGATTTTGTAACTAAAGACTCTGATCTAATTTTTTCAGAAGCATTTAATGAGTAATTAGTAATTGCTTCTTTTAATTCTTGAAAATTTTCTACTCTTTGTCCAAACGAACGTGAAACAACACAACTTTTTCTTTTGGATTCTAATATTTCTAAATTGATACAAGGAATACCTTTGAGTTCCATTGCTGTTCTAGAACTTAAAACATTTGAACTTTTTTTAATCCAGGTATTTGATTTATTTTTTAATTGTTTTGCATTGTAAATTCCATTTTTGTGATAAAATTTGGTAAGTTGTTTTCCAACTCCCCAGATATCATTTATTTCTACTTTTTCTAATATAGGATCTATATTTTCAATTCCAATTAAACTTGTGACACCAGATTGTTTTTTCTTCGCTATATGATTTGCAACTTTGCTCAAAGTTTTTGTTTTTGCTATTCCGATACTAGTTGGTATACCTGTCCATTGCAAAACCGTATTTCTAATTTCTTTTCCTACATCTTCAATTTCTTCATCAGAAAAATTTGATAAATCTAAAAAGGCCTCATCAATTGAATAAACTTCTATGTCTGAATTAAAACGTTTAAGCGTTCTCATTACTCTTCTTGAAATATCTCCATATAAAGAGTAGTTCGACGAAAAAACTTGAACATTATTTTTAACAATTATATTTTTTTCTTTAAAATAAGGTTCTCCCATTTTAATTCCTAATGCTTTTGCTTCATTTGATCTTGATATAATGCATCCATCATTATTAGACAAAACCACAACAGGTTTATTTTTTATTTTTGGATTAAATAATCTTTCGCAAGATACATAAAAAGAATTACAATCTACTAAAGCTATTTTTCTAGTACACTGAGTGGATGACATAAGTTACAACTCCCCAAATAAAAATATCTTCTTCTTCATTAATTAAAATTCGATCCTCAAAATTTTTAGATCCCGAAGTTAAAAATGTTTTGTCTTTTTCTTTTACGAAACTTTTAACAACAAGTTCATCATGCACATTTGCAATTACGGTTGAAAAATTTTTAGGATTTAAACTCTTATCTACAACTAATAAATCTCCATCATTAATTCCAATATTAGTCATGGATTTACCCTGAACTCTAATTATAAAAGTTGCCGGGACGTTTTTGATTAAGTGAATATTAAGATCAATATCTTCTTCAATATAGTCAGTTGCTGGAGATGGAAAGCCAGCACCGGCTTTGTTTAAATAATATGGAACTACTAATTTCATAAATGTTCTTCTTTTGTTCTTATTAATAAACAAGTTATTCAATAGTGTCAATCAGGTTGTATTTTGAGTCTGGAAGTGAATCAAAAGTGAATCAAAAGGTGAACATTAACACCACATTCTGTGCCCTTGTGGATAACTTTAACCAAGGATAGTTTAAAATACATATTGAATATGAAAAAACTTATAGGAATATTGGTTTTGTGTTTGTTGTGGAACGGTATTTCCTCAGCAAATAATCTTAGAATAGTTGATGGTGATACAATTATCCTAAATGGTGAGAAGATACGCTTTTTAGGAATTGATGCGCCAGAATTAAAACAAACTTGTTTGAAAGTTAATGAGGAAGTAGGTTGCGGTATGTTTGTAAAAATGCTGCTAGTTAAAAAGATTGGTAATAACATACCCAAATGTGTTGGTAAAAAAAAAGATTTTTATAAAAGAACTCTAGCAGAATGTTTTGTTAATGGTGAGAGTTTATCAAAATTTTTAGTAAGAAGTGGTTATGCTTTTGCTTATAGAAAATATTCAAAAAAATTTATTAAAGATGAGGATTTTGCAAAAGCAAACAAACTAGGAATGTGGTCAATGACTTTTCAATATCCGTGGGATTTTAGAAAAAATTTATAAAAATTTAAAGGAGATTAAATTAATGAAATATATTTTATTAGGTATGGCGCTAGCTTTTGCAATGTATCTTGGCGACAAATACATTTTTTAAAAAAATTAAAAGGAGAAATATAAATGAAAAAATTAACATGCCATTGTGGAGGTGTAGAAGCAGAAGTTAATGTTCCTGAAAATGGATTTGAAAAGATTATGCGTTGTAATTGTTCTATCTGTAAAAGAAAAGGATACATTATAGGAGTTATTGGACCAGATGATTTTAAACTAGTTAAAGGAGAAGAACTTTTAACACTTTATCAATTCAAAACAAAAACTGCTCAACATTATTTTTGTAAAGTTTGTGGTATTCATACCCACAATAGACCAAGAAGTAATCCAAAAATCTATGGTGTAAATATTGCTTGTATCGAAGGCATCAAACCATTTGAGATAGAAAATATTCCAGTGAACGATGGAGAGAACCATCCAATGGATAAAAAAAAATAATTTTCTATATGCAATCAATTGCCGAATGTTACAAAAAAGTTAGTAAAGATTGTTTTAAATTTATAAAATCACAAGAAACTCCAAAAGATAAATTTAAAAATAAAGAAAAAATGATTAAATCTTTTCTAGTTCCGGTTAGTTTTTGGATTGCAAATAAAGCAAGTAAAAAAAAACCTTATATCTTAGGTCTTGCAGGAGGCCAGGGAACAGGCAAAACAACAATCAGTTCAATTATTTCAATTATCTTAAGAAAATATTTTAAATTAAATGTTTTTACAATTTCAATAGATGATTTTTATAAAACAAGAAAAGAAAGATTATTATTATCTCAAAAAATACATCCTTCTTTAATGATTAGAGGTGTTCCAGGAACACACGATATAAATATTATGTTGAATTTTTTTAAAAGAGTAAAAAGTAAAAAATTTAGAAAATTAAAACTTCCCAAATTTAATAAAGCCATTGATGATAGGTATAAAAAAAAATTATGGTATTCGATCAGTAAAAGACCAGATATTATAATTTTTGAAGGATGGTGTGTTGGTGCTAGAGCTGAGAAAAACAGTACACTTAAAAAAGCAATAAATTATTTAGAAAAAATAGATGACAAAAAATTGACATGGCGGAAGTTTGTAAATCATCAATTAAAATCAAAATATAAAAAATTATACAGTAAATTAAATTGCTTATTATTTTTAAAGGCCAATAATTTTAGTTTGCTTCAACAATGGAGATTAAAACAAGAAAAAAAACTTTGGTTAAAAAATAAAAAATCAAGTAATAATAAAATTATGAACAAGAAAGATGTGATTAAATTTATGCAAACCTATCAAAGAGTAACTCAAAATATGTTTAAATATGCGCCAAAATATGCCTCGATAATTTTAAATTTAAATAGTAATCATCAAATTAAATTTATTAACTATAAAAAAAAATGATAAAAAAAATTGCTTTAATACTAATATTTTCTTTATTTGTAATAGGTGAAGTATTTGCTGTTACTTTATATGACGCTCTTAATTTAGCATTTAAAAATAATGCTGAATTAAACGCCGAGAGAGAAAATATTGAGGTTGCTAAGCAAGACTTAAATATTTCAAAAAGCAATTATCTTCCAACAGTGACAATAACGGGATCAAAAAGCGAAGAAGATACAAACAAGTTAACAAAGCAAGATGGTGACACAGCAGCAATTAATGATGTGAATCCTTTAACTAAATCATTTAAAGTTGATCAGAAAGTCATAGATTTTGGAAGAGGAGCTGATTATAAAAAAAATAAATCAGGAATTGCTTTAGCTGAAGCTAAATTATTAAAAAAAGAACAAGAAATATTGTATAAAACAATAGAAGTTTATTCCGCATTAAATTTAGCTAATGAGGAACTGTCAATAAATAAAAGAAATACCAATCTTCTTGAAAGACAAGTAGAAACAGATAGCATTAGACTTGATAAGGGAGAAATAACACTATCCGATTTAGCACAATCCGAAGCATCTTTTTTAGGCGCAAAAGCAAAACTTATTAAATCACAAAATAACTTGATAACAAGCAAATTGAATTATGAAAACGTTATTGGTCCAATTAACGATTTAAATAATCTTGAAAAGTCAAAAAGTTTTATCGCAGAAATTCCTGAAAGTTTAAATTTATCTTTAGATTTATCTAAAAAAAATAATCCAGATTTAATAATTTCAAAAATTGAATTTGAACAGTCAGAAAAAGATGTTCAAATAGCAAGATCAGATTTAGCACCATCAGCAGATCTATCTTTTGAAAGAAGTTATAATGAAGATCTAAGCTCTACCTATGATGAGCGAGAAAAAGATATTTTAAAAGCAACAATTACATGGCCTTTTTTCTCCGGTGGAAAAAATTATGCAACACTTAAAAAAAATAAAAATTTAAAATCAAGAAAAAAATTACTTTATGATTATGCAATAAAAAGCAATGAAACAAATGTAGCTAGTGCTTGGTCAAATTTACAGTCATCAAAAAGTCTTTTGGCTTCAGTAAAATCCCAGGTTAGTGCTGCTGAAATAGCAAATGAAGGTATAACAAGTGAATATGAAAGTGGAGCTGGAAATAGATCTACCCTTGATATTATTCAATCTAATTCTCTTTTGTTAAATGCTAAAATTTCTTTATCGAATGCTGAGAGAAATTACTTACTATCCCAATACAATCTATTAAAATCCATTGGACTTCTAAATAGCCAATATTTAAAACTTCAGTAAGTATTGGGTTTTTTAATCAATTTTAGAATTTTATTGATAAAGAGAACAAAATGTGTACATTTAAAACATGATTCGTGTATCAAAAAAAGTAAAAAAAGAGGTAAAAAATGACAAAAAATAACTTAAAAGTAGTAAAATCTACTAAAAATCAAGAATTGGAAAACAAAGAAAAAAATAAAGCTTTAGATGCAGCTATAAGCCAAATAACAGATACTTTCGGAAAAGGTTCGGTAATGAAGCTTGGTCAACAAAAAGCTATGGATGTTGAGTCTATTTCAACTGGTTCATTAAGCTTAGATTTGGCTCTAGGAATTGGTGGACTGCCAAAAGGAAGAGTTATTGAAATTTATGGACCAGAGTCTTCTGGAAAAACAACACTTGCTTTACAAGTTGTTGCAGAAGCTCAAAAAGCAGGTGGAATTTGCGGCTTTGTTGATGCAGAACATGCCTTGGATCCAGTTTATGCAAAAAAATTAGGTGTAAATACAGAAGAACTATTAATTTCGCAACCTGATACAGGAGAACAGGCTCTAGAAATTACAGATACTTTAATTAAATCTGGCTCTATGTCAGTTCTTGTTATCGATTCAGTTGCAGCTTTAACGCCACGAGCAGAAATTGAAGGTGATATGGGTGATCACCACGTAGGTCTTCAAGCAAGATTAATGAGCCAAGCATTAAGAAAATTAACTGGCTCTATATCTAGAACGAACACAATGGTTATTTTTATTAACCAAATTAGGATGAAAATAGGTGTTATGTTTGGAAGTCCAGAAACTACTTCTGGAGGAAATTCACTTAAATTTTATTCATCAGTAAGAATGGATATTAGGAGAACAGGAGCAATTAAAGAAAAAGAAAACATAATTGGAAACACAACAAGAGTAAAAGTTGTTAAAAACAAAGTAGCACCTCCGTTTAAAGTTGTAGAATTTGACTTAATGTATGGAAAAGGAATTAGTAAATCAGGAGAACTAATTGATCTAGGGGCGAAAGCCGAAATAGTAGAAAAATCAGGTGCATGGTATGCTTATAAGGGTGAAAAAATTGGACAAGGTAGAGAAAATGCAAAACTCTATTTAGAGCAAAACCCTAAAGCTGCAGCAGAAATAGAAATGGCTATAAGAGAAAAAGCTGGCGTAATTTCAAAAAAAATTGAAGGAAATCCATTAGATCAGGAAAAAGAAAAAACTGAATCAAAAGAAGAAGAAGTACCGTCAAAAAAGAATTAACTTTTAGTTATCTAAAAAGGCGCTTATTTTAAGCGCCTTTTTTCCCATCAGCCATCTAGACATCGAACAAAAAAGCTGTATTTTAAAAATATGGCTG
>CABXMS010000003.1 GCA_902513415.1 uncultured Pelagibacteraceae bacterium | reverse complement strand
TTAATGAATGGTTTGGAGAATTTTATGATACTCTTCAAAAAGCTTTAACTACTCCCAATTCTGTATCGGAAACTGAATTTATTGGATATTTATTTACATTTGCAAAAATTGCAGCAATTTGGATTTTGATTGCTGTATTTACAGGGTTTTTTACAAGCCATTGGGTTTTTAGATGGAGAACAGCAATGGCAAATTATTATCATGATCAATGGTTAAAGGCTAGGTTGACTGAGGGTGCTTCACAAAGAGTTCAAGAAGATACATTGAAATTTGCAAGAATAATGGAAGGACTTGGTACAGGTTTATTGGATAGTTTAATGACTTTGGCAGCTTTCACTCCAATACTATGGGGACTTTCAAAACAAATAGATGTCTTACCATGGATAGGTGAAGTAAATCACGCTTTAGTGTGGGTAGCAATAATTTCAGCTTTAGGAGGTACTATAGTATTAGCTGCTGTTGGAATTAAACTACCTGGTATTGAATATGATATTCAAAAAGAAGAGGCTGGTTATAGAAAAGAGTTAGTCCATGGAGAAGATGATCCAATTAGAGCCGCACCTCCTACAATAGGTCAATTATACAATAGAGTTAGAGGAATACATTATAAATCCTACTTTCATTATTTATATTTTAACACAGTAAAATGGAGTTATTTCCAAGGTATGGTGATAGTACCATATTTAGCACTAGCACCAACTATAGTTACAGGTGCTATTACACTTGGTTTTGTTCAACAGATAACAAGAGCTTTTGGTAGAGTAGAAGGTTCTTTGCAATATTTGGTTAAAAGTTGGTCTACCATTGTTGAATTAATATCTGTATGGAAAAGACTTAATGAATTTGAAGCTAAACTACGTTCAATTAAAAACGATTCTATAGAAAAAGTTTAATAGTGAATTTAGATAAAAAATTAATAGATAAATTTGTAAACATAACTTCAAGTGCCGCTGTCGCTTGTTATAAATATGTTGGTAAAAATGATAAATTAGCTGCTGACAAAGCTGCGACAGATAATATGAGAAAAAATTTAAACAAATTAGAAATTAATGGTGAAGTTGTAATAGGTGAGGGAGAATTAGATTATGCACCTATGCTTTATATTGGTGAAAAATTAGGCACTGGCAATGGACCAAAAATTGATATAGCTGTTGATCCTCTAGAAGGGACTAATTTTGCCGCCAAAAATTTACCTGGAGCTTTGTCAGTTATTGCTATTTCTTTAAAAGGAAACCTATTTAATGCTCCCGAAACTTACATGGATAAAATAGCTGTTAGTGGAGAAATTCCACAAGATGCTACAGATTTAGATTTTTCTATTGAAAAAAATATAAAAAATATTGCTGATTTTAAAAATAAGGACTTAAACCAAATTACTGTTTGCCTACTTAATAGACCTAGACACATTGACATAATAAATAGACTTAAAAAACTTAAAGTTAATTTAAAATTAATCTCTGATGGAGATGTTTCGGGGGCTTTATTAGTTACTAATAATAAATATAATGTTGATATATTTCTTGGTATAGGAGGTGGTCCAGAAGGAGTTTTGGCTGCATCAGCACTGGATGCTTTTGGATGTAAATTTCAAGGACGTTTTTTATTTAAAACTGAGAATGAGATAAATAGAGCAAAAAAAATGGGTATAAATGATTTAAATAAAAAATATGATTTAGAAGAAATAGTAAAAGGAGACTCTATTTTTTGCGCAACTGGTATAACTTCAGGTGATTTAGTTAATGGTATTGAATTAAATAATAATAATTATATTACAGAGACATTAGTTACACATAAGTCTACTAAATTAACTGAAATAATTAAAAGAAAAAGTATTCTAAAAACTTGATAAATATTAACTTATACAATAAAAGATTTCTTTTTGGTCCCTTCGTCTATCGGTTAGGACACGTGGTTTTCATCCTCGAAAGAGGGGTTCGATTCCCCTAGGGACCGCCAAAATAATCTATGAAACATTACGTTTATATGATTAGAACTGTAAACTCTAAAATCAATAAGACTTATGTTGGATATTCGTATAATCCAGAAAAAAGATTGAAAATCCATAATTTAAACAAAGGAGCTAAATCAACTAAAGGACATAATTGGGAACTAATATATAAAAAAAAATTTAAAACAAAATCTGAAGCTATGTCATATGAATACTATTTAAAAAGAGATAGAAAAAAGAGAAAGATTATTATAAATAAATTATAATATAACGACACTTAAATGTTACAAATTGCAACAATACTTCCATATAAAGAAAATTATACAAGAGAAAGTGCTGGCGCTGCTTCATTGTGGGTTTGTGATTTTTACAAGTATTCTAAATTTAAATTAAAAAATATCATTTTTGGCAGCACTTCAAAGAAGAAAAATTATTTAACTAAAAATTACATAAACATTCATCCTTCTCTATTGTCAAAATTTACTAGTACAACAACTCAATATTGCAATGAAATATTAAAAATACTTAATTTAAAAAAAATTGATATTATTGAAATTCATAACAGACCTTTAGTCTTCACATATTTATCTAAAAGAATTGATTCTAAGTTTGTTTTGTATTTTCACAACGATCCTCTTAGTATGAAAGGATCTAAATCTATTAAAGAAAGAATTATATTATATGAAAATGTTGATAAAATTATTTTTGTTAGTTCTTGGGTTCAAAAAAGATTTTTTGAAGGTATAGAAAATTTAAACATAAACAAAACTGAAGTTGTTTATCCAAGCATTCATAAAACAAATAAATTATCAAAAAAAAATAAACAAATTGTATTTGTTGGTAAATTAAATAAATCGAAAGGATATGATATATATGGTAGCGCAATTAATAAAATTTTAAATGAATTTACTGACTGGAAATCATATTCTATTGGAGATGAAAAAAGAGAAAAACCTATAATACAAAACAAATCTCATAAAGAATTAGGATATTTAAATCACAAAAATGTATTAAAATTTTTATCACAAACTGAAATAGCAGTTGTTCCCTCAAGATGGGAAGAGCCATTTGGTAGAACAGCTTTAGAAGCATCTTCAAGGGGTTGTGCTACAATCATATCGAATAGAGGAGGGTTGCCTGAAACTACACATGAAAGAATTTTATTAAAAAAATTAACACCACAGGAACTTTATATACAACTTAAAAAATTAATAGTTGACACTACACTAAGAAAAAAAATTCAAAAAAAATCTATTATAAATGTTAAACATATAACCAAAGACAACTCTTATTTAATTGATAAAATTAGAGAAAGTATAGTTTTCAAATTTAAATTTAATTATAATAAAAATAATTTGAGGATTTTAAACATATATAATCTTGGGCAAAAACTTAATCATAGAATTTACAACATGTCTTTAGGTAAAAAATTTACTAATGGATTTATTAGAAACAATAATGATGTTTTAGAAATTAGCGATAGAGACTATATGAAACAGAATAGGAGTTTTAAACTTAAAGGAGTTTATGAAGACTTCCAAAGTTATTTAATTGAAACATTTAAAAACTATAATCCAAATTTAGTATTTTTTGGACATACGGATAATATTGATGTTAGTACATTGAACGAGTTTCGTGAACTAAATAAAAACCTTGTTATATCTCAATGGAATGAAGATCCAATGATGGATGGACTAGAAGATTCTTCTAAAAATATTAGAAAACTTCATAAATATTTAGACATTGTTGATGAAAGCTTTGTGACCACAGAACCTAAAATAATTCAAAAAAATAATAAGGATTTTAAAAATCTAAATTTTCTTTTTATACCAGTTGATAGAAACATCGAGTGTTTTAATGTTTATAACTTAAAACCTGAAAAAGACATTTTTTATGCAATGAGCCATGGTGTAAATAGAGGAAAATTAAAGCAAGGCAAATTCGATGAAAGATCAACATTTTTAAAAACATTAATTGATAAAATAAATGGAGTTAAATATGATTTTTACGGATATGCAGATAATGAACCGATTTGGGGGAACAATTTTTACGAAGCGCTAATTAATTGTAAAATGGGATTAAATTTAAGCAGAGGTAAACCCACTAGATATTATACAAGTAATAGAATTTCCTCTCTAATAGGTAATGGCTTATTAACATTTATTGATAAAAAAACTGAACTAAATGAAATATTTAATTCTAACGAAGTTATTTTTTATAACAATATTGAAGATCTTTCTTCTAAAATTAAGTTTTATAAAGGTAAAGATAATTTGAGAAAAAAAATTGCAAAAAAAGGAAAGAACAAATATTTCAAATTATTTAATGAAAAAAGGATATCAAATTACATTGTTCAAAAATCTTTTGGGAAAGATTTTCCATTACTTTAATTATATTGGTAATAAAACTTTAATTTTTTATATATTTTTACTAAATGAAAAAAAAAATATTAATTTTTAAGAATGATAGAGGTGGTGATTTAGTAAGCTCACTAAGATTAATCTATGAACTGGTTAAAATTAATAATAATGTTTCTATATATTTATCTAATGTTAATTATGATTTCAAATTCTTATTAACTAAACTAAATGTAAAAAAAATTAATTTCAATCTTAATTTTTTTGATAAAATTACAATTTTTTTAGATTTATTAATAAATCAATATGATGAGGTTTATATTCTTTCACCAAAAAATTTTTATTTTTATATGCCAATATTATTTAGAAATACTAAATTTTTTGCTATAGCAATTAATGGAAAGAAAAGAAATAGACCAAATCTATATTTACGAAAATATTTATATAAGTACGAAATATCTTACAGAACAAAATTAAATAAAAAAAATATTATTCAAAATCAACTTTCTTTAATAAGCTCGGAAATAAAATTTGATTACAAAGATATTCCTTTAGGTGAATTTAATAGCAATGTATTTGAAAATTTACCTACAAAATTTATTTTTTTTCAATTTAAAAAAAGTTTTTTTGATCAACTTAATTGGTCAACTAATGAATTTGATAAAATTATAAAATTTATTTCAAATAAAAATAACTTTGTTGTTTTTTCTTCTGATATAGAAAATAATATCTATGACTCTTATTTTATTAATAAATACTCTACAATAGATTTTGCAAATAATGATGTTTACACACCTAAAAAAAATCTAAATATAATTTATTTAAGAAAGATTGACCCAAAAAATTTATTTTTAATTATTCAGAAAGCTGAAAAAATATTTTGCCCTCATGGATTAGTAACTCAAATTGCTTATCTTTTTAATAAAAAATCAATAAATATGTTTAGTTTTAAAATAAATAATATTAATGATTATCACCATCAAAAAATTAGTTTTTCTGAATGGTATTCAAATATGCAAATAAAGTTTACATTCTTGAATGAAGATATTGATAAAGCTATTAGAAAGTTATCTAAATTTATATGAACATTTGTTTTTTAGACAGCAGTCCTGTGCCTTACGATCATACCTATATTGAAAGTAATAAAATTAGGGGAGCTGAACGTGCTTTAATTAATTTAGTTTTAGAACTTGATAAATTAGGACATAAAATTACTGTACTAAATCATACTAATTCTAAAACTATTTACAGAAATATTAGGTGGTTGAATATAGATAATTATTATGATTCAGAATGTTTTGATTTAGCAATAACTAATAATGATATAAATAATTTTAACATTATAAAATCACAGAAAAAAATAGCTATATCTCACAGCATTCAATCAATTGAAAAATTTATAAGGAAAAAACAACTTATTTCCTTCATTAAGCATAAGCCAAAAATATTTCTGTTGAGTAATTACCATAAGCAAAATAGATCATTTTTTTTAAGAATGTTTGGTTCCGATATAATTAACTGGTCTGTTGACGAAATTTTTATAAAAACTGAATTATTAAGGGAGGTTGATGCTAATAAAGCTATATTTACGTCTTTTAAAGATAGAAATTTAGATTTATTAATTTCTATATGGATTAATTATATCTATCCAAATAATAATAATTTAAAACTTTATGTAACACCTAACGATGTAGACAATACAAAACATAATGTTTTTCAGAGAAATTTTGGAAGTCAAAAAGAATTAATTGTAGATATGTCTTCAGCTAAAGTTTTTTTAATACCTGGTCATAAAGCTGAATTATATTGTATTGCAGCTGAAGAGGCCAGGGAACTTTGTATTCCTACAGTTACTTTTGGCATTGGATCGCTTAGTGAAAGAGTCGATCATAATAAGACAGGATTCATAGCTAATAGTAAAAAAGAATTTGCTAATTACACTTTAGAATTATTTACAAACATTGATGCATGGAATGAAATAAGACAAAATTTAATTTCTTTAAGAAATTCGAACAATTGGAAATTTGCTACTAAAAATATTTTAAAAAAGATATGAAGAAGAATAAAAGATCAATATATCAGAGTTTAAAGAAAGATTTAAAAAAAGGTTTTACAAGATTATATTGGTTTACTTACACATTTGTAAAATACAATTATCTTACATTTAAATTTAAAATTTTTAATAATAAAATTAATACTAATAAAATCTCTTTACTTCTACCTAGTAGAGAAAGATCACAGAAATTTAGAAGAATGCTTAATAGCTTAAAATCAAAATGTTCAAATATAAATAGAATTGAAATTTTACTTTTATTAGATGAAGATGATACGGAAATTGTTAATTATAAAAAATTTATAGATAATGAATTTAAAGATTTAAATATAAAATTAATAATTAAAAATTTAAAAACTCATGCAGTAAGAAATAATTATTTAGCTTCTATTTCAAATGGAGATATTTTGTTTCCAGCAAATGATGATATGATATTTATTTCTAGTAATTGGGATCATTGTATTGATTCAGAATTCTCTAAGATAGATATAAATAAACCTTTTTGCTTATGGATAAATTCTGGAAAAAAATATAATTATTTACATTGTGATTTTCCAATTTTAAACAAAGCTTGGTACAAATCATTAGGATATATTGGTAGTGAATTCTTTAATTTTTGGTATTTAGATACTTGGATTTGTGATTTAAGCTTTAAGAGCAAAAAATTTTTAGTATCTAATAAAATTGTAGTAGATCAACTATCAGCTGATACACACGAAAATGAAGTTGACAATACTTTTTTAAAGAATAAGAAAGACGGCATTCCAGAAAAAGATTATTTAATTTGGAATGATACTGAAAAAAATAGAAAAATTGATGCTAATAAATTGATATGAATATAGGTTTTTTAGGATTGGGAAAATTAGGATTACCTGTAAGCTTGGCTGTTGAGTCAAAAGGACACAAAGTGTTTGGTTATGATATATCTCAGGAAACCATTAATGATATTAAAAATAAAAAGATTAGATACCGAGAAGAATGGGTTGATAAATATTTACCTGAAACTAACTTAAAAATAGTAGATATTGATCAATTAGTTAAAAATTCTGATATAATTTTTGTGCCAATTCAAACGCCTCATGATCCGTTATATGAAGGTGTCACAAAAATACCCAAGAAACGTATTGATTTTGATTATTCATTTTTAAAAGCTGGAATAAAAGATCTTTCTGTAGCTATAGAAAAAAAAAAAGAAGATAAAGTTGTAATTATTATTTCTACTGTTTTACCTGGAACAATAAGAAGTGAAATTAAACCTTTATTAGGAGCTCATACAAAACTTTGTTATAATCCTTTTTTTATAGCAATGGGCTCAACTATAAGAGACTTTTTATATCCTGAGTTTATATTATTTGGTGTTGATGATGAAAAGGCTGCCCAAAAAGCTCACGATTTTTATAAAACTATATGCGATTCGCCATTTTATAAAACTACTATAGAAAATGCTGAATTAATTAAAGTGTCCTACAACACTATGATTTCAACTAAAATCTCATTTGTAAATACGATCATGGAAGCATGTCACCACTTACCTAATACAAACATTGACGATGTAACAAATGCTTTGAAGATGGCAAATAGAAGATTGATATCAGATGCATATTTATCCGGTGGTATGGGTGATGGGGGAGGATGTCATCCAAGAGATAATATTGCATTAAGTCATTTATCACAAAAATTAAATTTATCTTATGATTGGTTTGAAGGAATAATGATGCAGAGAGAAAAACAGTCTGAATGGCTAGCTGATTTAGTTATTAAAAATTCTAAAAATAGACAAATCAATATTCTTGGAAAAACATTTAAACCAGAAACAAACTTAATTTTAGGTAGCCCATCTATATTGTTAGAAAACATTTTAAAAGAAAAAGGAAATAAAGTTTTTTCTTGGGATCCTTTTATTGATGGTAATTATGATGAAGTTTCAAAATTATTAAATTGGCATAATCCTCAAATAAAGCATACTTTTTTTATAGGCACAAAACATAAAGCTTTTGTTGATTTTAAATTTCCAAAAGATTCAATAATTATTGACCCTTTTAGATACATTTACAATGTTAAAGAATGTAGAATTATAAGAATTGGAGACAACACTAATAAAAATTAAGAATTAATAAATATAAAATTTCTTTCTTCTTTAGGAATTTTGTGATCTATTATTTCATTTATTTGATTATTTTTAAAAAAATAAACTTTATAACCAAATTCTTTAATTTTATTTATTGTATTTAAAATTGGTTTTTTTGTATGTTTTTCTTCTATTTCAACTAATAGAGTTGGTTTGTATTTATTAATAATATTATTTGCTCCTTCTATTACGCTCAACTCATGTCCTTCAACGTCAATTTTAATAAATGATATTTCTTTATCTTTTATTACATCATCCAATTTTTTACATTCAACTTCATAATTATTAAATTTTTCGAAGTTATTAGTTTCATGTATTGTTGCACATCCAAGTTTATAAATTTCTTCAAAATTATTTTTAAAAATTGATTTACCTCTATGTGGAATTTTTAAATTTGTTAACTCATTTTTGTTAGACAAAGCGTAATTATACAATGTCATATTTGTTATAATTTTAGTTAAGTATCTATTTAAATATGGAAATAGAAGTGGATTAGGTTCAAACGAATGTATTTGATTAAATTCTTTAGATAATTTATATGAATATACACCTCTATATACACCGACATCAATAGCATCTTTTGATTTATCTTTAAAATGATCTATTATAGATAATTCTTTTTCATAATTTTTAACTATTGCTCTTTTTAATCTTTTTTTTAATAAATATTTTTCACTTAAAAAAATTTTTTTAAATATATATTCGATATCTTTAATCATATTTTAATTTTGTTTAGAGCATTATTTTTAAATAAATTAGCTTCTTGTATATATCTTCTAACCATTTGAGTTGTTTTATGACCGGTCATAGTCATTATATTTCTTTCTTCAGCTCCAGCTTCAGCAGCAGATGTAGCAAAACCAGATCTTAAACTGTGACCTCCATATCTATTTGGATCAAGACCTGCTAAAGATGCATATTTTTTAATAATTAAAGCTACTGATTTATCTGAAATATTAAATATCTTTCCTGATTTTAAATTAGATAATTCTATCCATTTTTTTAAGTTTAATACTGGACAATATTGTTGATTTTCAAAATAGGGGATTCCTTTTACCATTCCTTCTCCTGATTGATCGGTTTTTGACCTTCTTATAAAAATTTTTACTCCTTCGACAACAAATTCTACATCTTCAATTTCAACATTTACTAGTTCTGATCTTCTAAATCCTCCTGAGAATCCTATTAATATTAATGTTTTATTTCTTATTTTTTTTAATTCTGTCTTTTCTAATTGATCAATTGCATTAATTATTATTTTTAAATCATTGATTAATATAGGTTTTTTAGCTTTTTGATTAGATCCTTTTGCCCTTCTTATGCCGTGTAAATTTTCCATGATAATTGGATGTTTAGTATCAAGATAATGCCCTTTTATTTTATGAATGACGCTAATTGATGCTATTCTTCTCTTTAAAGTGCTAAATTTAGAGGTGTTAGACAAGTGGGTTAGGTACAAAGAAAGTATTTTTGCTTCTGTTGGCATTGAACTAAAACCATTTTTTATACAGAATGCTGAAAAATCTTTAAAATCAGCCTGGTAAGCTCTTAGTGTGTTAGCTGCCTTGGAGTTTTTTAAATTTTTTAAAGTTTCTAATTCAAGGCTTTTTATATCTGTTATTAATTCATTCATATTATTTCCGATAACCATTAATTATCGGAAGTTATAATATATCACATTTATAATGTCAAACAAATAAGTTAAATTAAATATATGCCAAAATATATAATAATTGGACTTAGCGTTCCTATAATCATTATGGTAATAATGTATTTGTGGTCTAAATTAACAGAGATAACTAAAAATAGAGTTT
Source organism: uncultured Pelagibacteraceae bacterium (assembly GCA_902513415.1). The sequence goes on along the minus strand of CABXMS010000003.1, from coordinate 26,313 downwards.
TAATGATAATATTTGGAATTTTTTTAATTAGTATATTTATTTTATTATATCTATTAATGCAGTAAAATTGATTATCCCCACTATTCAGGCCTGTTGAAAACCATATAAATTCAACAAATAAGTGATACTTACAACTGTTATACTCTGATATTGTTATAAATGAATTAAGGGGCAACCCTTAACTGGCCGATTGGGGAAAAACCGAGAGGTTCAAGCCCAGGGGGCAGAAAGCTCTACAAAGCAGCGCTAAACATGTGGAGCGGAGGGCATGGCGGTAGCGCATACAACGACGTGCCAAAACTACTGTTCTTTGCACCGTAAAAAGTGCAGAGAATCAGGGTTTTTTCTTCATAATGATACTAAAAGGCACTAAATTTCAACAAAAAGTCTGGAAATTTCTTAAAACTATACCCAAAGGCAAGGTAAAAACCTATAAGGAAGTAGCAATAGGCATTAATAAACCTAAAGCTGTTCGTGCTGTTGCTAATGCTTGTGGTAAAAATCCATACGCTCCCAAAATACCATGCCATAGAGTTATAAGATCAGATGGTAAACTTGGTGGTTATTCTGCTCCAGGTGGTTTAAAAACTAAGAAAAAACTACTAAAAAAGGAGGGTTTTTTGCTCTAAAAGCTTTTAATACCAACGTTTTTTAACGTCTTACCCCTACTACCTTATAATTTTTTAAATTCTCCCTTTAGTTGTACCTAATATGATCATATATCAAAATAAACTACTTCTATGGCCGTTTAAACGCTATATTCAATTAATGCAATCCTCTAGAATACAATCTAATCAATATTAATTTATCCTCAAAATTTACCTTATTTATCTGCTTTTTTTTTCTTAATTTTCTTAATTCGTCATTATTTATTAAGTTTTTTAACCATTTATCCATGTATATATTAATTTATAGCCATTTTGCTTACTTATATTAGTTATTGTTATTAATTAATATAATATAGATTAACTTGATTAAAATATATAATAATTACAAAGGTATACAATTACTAATTAAAGTTATAAATTAATATTTAGTTACAATATGTGTACTATATATTCAATTAACATTTAGTTCTCTTTTAAAAATATATACACCAGAAGAAATAATAATAAATAAACCAATGAAAGTCCACATATCAGGGAAGTCTTTAAAGAAATAATAACCCAAAATAATATTAGTTATAATTTCGAAATAACCAAATGGAGCTAATTTTGAAGCATCAGCATATCTAAGAGAGTAAATAAGCAATATATGACCCAAACAAGCAAAAATACCCATTATAGATAACCAAAACCATTGAATTGATGATGGATTGATCCAAACAATAGGAACAAAGAATGTGGAGATGGTTGCCCCTACTACACCGGTTAATAAAAGAGTTAATAGTGGATTATCTGTAGAATGAAGTTTTCTAGTAATAATTAAATAAATTCCATACAAACACCCCGTTCCAAGTGCAGCTAATGTTGCCAAATTAAATTCTAAAAAGCCAGGCCTAATAACAACTAAACTTCCTAAGAAACCTACAATAACAGCTGACCATCTACGTAAACCTACTTTTTCTCCTAATATTATTGATGATAATGATGTTGTTATTAATGGAGCAACAAATGCAAGAGTAAGAGCTTTTGCCATTGATATTATTGAAATTGAATAAAAAAAACAAATGTTAGCACAAAAAAGAGTTAATCCCCTTAAAATTTGCAATTTAGGATTTTCAGATAGTCTCAAACTTTTTCTAAAGAAAAAGAACATTAATGGGAGTGTCCAAAAAACTGTAAAAAAATATCTGGCCCAAGTAATTTGAAAAAAAGAGAGCTCGGTAGACAGATATTTTGCAATAGTATCCATAAATGGCAGCACTACCCATGCAGATAAATTTAATATAATAGGTTTCATTAAGAAAAGTATTTTAAGGCAATAAATACAATAATTGGAACTGTGATTAAAGACATTAATGTCGATACTACAATCATACTAGATATATTGTCGACAATTTCTTTTGATGAATACATTGAAGCAATTAAATAAGTTAATATTGCGCTAGGCATAGAAGATTGAATTAGTAAAACTCCAGCAGCAAAACCTGATAAATTAAATATTTTTATTAATAAAAATCCTACGATTGGACCAATTATAACTCTAGCAATTGATGAAATGAAAGCACTTTTAAAAGAAAAAACTTTTAACTGTGTTAGTGAAATACCTAAAGACATTAATATTAATACAATCATTGCATAACCTAATAGCATTGCAGTGTTTAAAACTAATTTTGGCATTTCGAGATCAAAATATAAGAAAGTAACAGCAATAATTACAGCATATGATGAAGGACTTTTTAAAATAATATTTATATCAAATTTTTTACTTGCTAAAAAAATATTTACAGTAAAATGGAGCAAGACAACTAAAGATGATATGGCTGCAGCTACACCCATACCTAATGAACCGTAAGCAAAGAGACATATTGGGATACCCATATTTCCAGTATTAGGGAGAAAAAAAGGAGGTAATTCTCTAATATAGTCTTTTTTCATTAATAGTAAAAAAATAATTCCAACTAAAGCAAATGATGTAAGTGCAATTACTGAATAAATAAAATATTCAGAAAATATATCAAATTTTACACCTGACGATGTGATGGCAAAAATAAATAAAGCAGGTGCTCCAAAATTAGCAGAAAAATTGGTTATAAACGAAGTATCTAAATTTTTATTTTTTTTACCTAAATAATATCCAATACCAACAATAAAAAAGACAGGAAATAATACTTCAAATAACTTGATATATATTTCCATTTAAAAAAGTCTAATTAATGTGGGTTTTTTAAGTACATTTCTGTTATTTTTAAAAGAGTTTAAACATTTACTAGAATTTAGCTCCTTAGCTCTATGAGTAATTATAATTATAGATGCCGTTTTTTTCTTATGGTCCGGTATTTGTATTAATCTAGCTATAGAAATATTATATTTTGCAAGTTGTTTAGTGATTTGCGATAAAACACCAGACTTATCTTTAACTTCAAATCTTAAATACAAAGAATTAAAATTTTGATTATTGTCATAAGTTATTATTTTATCTCTTTTATTTGATGGAATACCAAAAGGATATTTTATATTACCTCTTAAAATTGACAAAAGATCAGACATTAAAGCAGATGATGTAGGGCCAGGACCAGCACCTTCTCCTTGCAAAACGCTCTCCCCCACAGGTTTACCATTTAGAATAACTGCATTCATGACTCCGTTTACATTGGCTATATAAGTATTTTTATTTACTAAGCATGGATGTACTCTCTCGAAAAGTTTATTATTGATTAATTCTGTAATTCCCAAAAGTTTTATTCTTAGATTTAGTTGATTTGCTATATCAATATCTTTAGTTTCTATATGTTCAATTCCTTCCATCAAAACACTAGATTTAGAAATTTTTTTATTAAAAGATAATGATGATAAAATCCTAATTTTAGACAATGCATCATAACCATTTAAATCTAATTTGGGGTTACCAGGTTCTGCATAACCTAGTTTTTGTGCTTTTTTTAAAACATCTTTGAATGATTCTTTTGTAGATTCCATTTCAGATAAAATATAGTTACATGTTCCATTTAAAATTCCATAAACTTTATAAATTTTATTTGTTGCTAAACCTTCCTTAATTGTTCGTAATACTGGAATTCCACCACCAACAGCAGCTTCAAATTCTAAATTAACTTTATTTTTTTCTGCAATTTTAGTTAAATAATCACCATGTTTTGCTATTAAAGATTTATTTGGAGTAATTACATGAATTTTTTTTTTAAGAGAATTTTCTACAATTTTTTTAGAAATACCGTCTGATAGTCCAATTACTTCATATAATATATCGACTTTCTTTTTATTAATTATATCTAGAGGGTTTTTGTAAAAAATTTTTTTATTAATCTTAAATTTTCTTTTTTTATTTAAATTTTTTGCAGATATAGCAACTATGTTAATTTTTTTTCCTGTTTTTAATTCTATATCTTTTTTTTTTGTGTTCAACTCATTCAACAGATAATTTCCAATTTGACCCAAGCCGACCACTGCTATATTTATATTTTTTTTCATAATATTTAATTAATATCCGGGTAGTTGCTTTGTTGAGCGTATTGAATAATTTTATTTTTAAACTCAACAAAAGACAAGTTTTTATCTAAATCTATATCTTCTATTGTATTGTTTCTTTGTACACTCATGTTGCTACATGAATTGAGTAATAAAAAAAACAGTATTATTTTTTTCATACTAATCCTCTTGATATATCAAAACCATACTTAATATTTAAATTTTGTACTGCTTGCCCTGCACCTCCTTTTATCAAATTATCAATGGCTGATAAAATAATTATTTTATTTTTAAACTTTGTATTACATATAGATATATTGCAGTAATTAGTGTTTATTACATCATTTGTACTTATAGTGTTATTTAATTTCATAGTTTTCACGAATTTATCTTTCTTATAATAATTTTTTAATAAATTTAGAATCTTGCTTGAATTTTCTTTTTTTTTGATATCGACATAAATTGTACTTAAAATTCCTCTAAACATTGGAGACAAATGTGGCGTAAAAGAAAAACTAACTTTTGATTTTGAATAAATATTAAGCTCTTGTTGAATTTCAGAATTATGTCTGTGAAAACCTACTCCATAGGCACTTAAAGATTCATATAAATTTTTTCTATAATATTTCTTATGTATTCCCCTTCCTCCACCAGAATAACCAGATTTAGAATCAATTATAATGTTATTAACAAATATTTTATTTTTTTTAATTAATGGGATCAATGGAATTAATATTGATGTTGGATAACAACCTGGACATGAGATTATATTGTATTTTTTAATTATATTTTTTTTAATTTCTGACAATGCATAAATAGATTTTTTTATATTTTCTTTTGCTTTGTGTGGAAATTTATACCATTTCAAATAATTTTTTGCGTTTACAAGTCTAAAATCTGCAGACAAATCAATTAGTATATTTTTTTTTAATAATAATTTAGAAATACTTTGAGCCTCGCCGTTTGGTAAAGCTGTAAAAACAACATCAACATCAGATAATAATTTATTATTAAATTTAATTATTTTGGGTAATTTTTTATTTTTTAATTCTTTGTCATATGTAGAAATATTTTTACCTTGTGATGAATTGCCACATAAATATTTAATTTTTACATTTTTGTGCTTAAGCAACAATTTAACTAATTGTAACCCTATATAACCTGTTGAACCTGCTATTAAAGCATTAACCTTTATCATAATTTAATATATCAGTTGAAAAATAAAAAAGAAATTATCTTTTAGAAAATTGAAAACTTCTACGAGCTTTTCTATGACCGTATTTCTTTCTTTCAACCGATCTTGAATCTCTCGTGGTTAATTTTTCTTTTTTTAATGCAGGTTTTAATTCTGCGTCATGTAATAACAAAGCTTTTGATATACCATGCACCATTGCTCCTACTTGACCAGTTAAACCACCACCTTTAACTTTGCAAACAACATCGTAATTTGTGGATTGGTTTATTATTTCAAAAGGTCTTAACAAAATCATTTTGTGGTTTGCTCTTTTAAAATATTCATCATATTTCTTTCCATTAACTAAAATTTGACCAGATCCTTTTTGTAACCAAATTTTTGCAATTGATTTTTTTCTTCTACCAGTAGCATACTTGCTATCTTTAACATTTATACTTACAGAATTTGCCATAATTAATTTCTAATTAAATTTTTATTATTAAGTTTAGATAATTCAATTTTAGTTAAGTTTTGTGCTGTATGTGGATGGGTTTCACCAGAATAAATTTTCAATTTTGTTAATTGCTTTTTTGCAAGCGGGCCATCTGGCAACATTCTTTTTACTGCAAGCTTAAGTATTTCCTCAGGTTTTTTTTGATGTAGTTTTGATGGAGTAGTTTCTTTTATACCACCTGGATATCCAGTGTGTTTATAATATTTTTTATTATCAAATTTATTTCCAGTAAATTTAATTTGTTCAATGTTTTTAACTACAACATAATCTCCATGGTCCATATGCGGAGTATAAGTATTTTTATTTTTTCCTCTAATAATTTTTGAGATAACAGTAGCCAATCTACCTACTACTGCATTTTTAGCATCTATTTCGAACCAGTCACTTTTAATATCATTAATTTTAATAAATTTTGTCATGGATGCGGATTAATACTTATAATTATATATATTGTCAATTAATAGGTGTATCATAATCAACAAAAGTACCATTAATATATGGAATTTTAGCTTGCTTGTATTGCAATTTTTATATTACAATTAATCTTTATTAACATAAGCAAAGATATTATTAAAAAAAGGAGATAATAATGAGCAATTCAAAAAACCCAGAAACTATAGCCCTTCATGGTGGTGATTATAGGAGTGATCCAGCAACAACGGCAGTAGCAGTTCCACTATACAGAACTACATCATACCAGTTCAATAATACCGACCATGCTGCAAATTTATTTGCGCTTAAAGAATTTGGTAACATTTATACAAGAATAATGAACCCTACTAACGATGTATTGGAAAAAAGAGTGGCAGCGATCGAGAACGGTTTAGCATGTGTAACTGTAGGATCGGGACAAGCAGCTTCAACTTTTGCAATTGTTAATCTTTGTCAAGCTGGAGATAATTTTGTTAGTTCAACAGATTTATATGGCGGAACAGTAAATTTATTTACTCACACATTAAAAAAACTTGGTATTGAAGTACGTTATGCCGACCCTTCTGATCCTAAGAATTTTGAAAAAGCTATAGATGATAAAACTAGAGCTTTTTATGCTGAAACATTACCTAATCCTTATTTAAGAGTATTTCCGATTAAAGAAGTTTCTGATATTGGAAGAAAACACAATATTCCACTTATCATGGATAACACAGCTGCTCCAATAATTTGTAAACCAATAGATCATGGAGCTGCGGTTGTTGTGCATTCATTAACAAAATTTATTGGTGGTCATGGAACAGTAATAGGTGGTTGTTTAGTTGATGGTGGTAATTTTGATTGGACTGCTGATCCAAAAAGGCAACCTTTATTTAATGAACCTGACATGAGTTATGGTGGAGCAAAGTGGGGTGAAGTTGTACCTCAATTAACAGGAGCAAATGTTGCATTTGCTGTTAGAGCTAGAGTTTGTTTGCTAAGAGACTTGGGAGCGCCATTAGCTCCGGATAACGCTTGGGGTTTAATTCAAGGTTTAGAAACCGCACCTCTTAGAATGAAACAACATTGCTCGAACGCAGAAAAGGTTGTTTCTTTTCTTACAAAGCATAAGAATGTTGATAGAGTTATATATCCAACATTGCATAAAGGTGAAGTTGGAGATCGAGCTAAAAAATATTTCAAAGGTGGTAATGGAGCATTAGTTGGTATCGAGGTTAAGGGTGGAGTTGAAGCCGGTAAAAAATTCATTGAAGCTTTAAAAATGTTTTACCATGTTGCTAACATTGGTGATGCTAGAAGTTTAGCTATTCATCCAGCTACCACAACACATAGTCAACTTACAGAGCAAGAATTATTAGCTGCTGGAGTAACTCCTGGATATGTAAGACTTTCAATAGGCATAGAACATCCGGATGATATTATAGCTGATTTAGATCAAGCTCTAGGGGCTTCGGGCAAACCTAGTTTAAAAGCGGTTAGTTAATTCTTGTATTGAAGAATAATAAATAAATACTAGAGCTAACTAAAAAAATTGAACTTATTTGGTGCATAGAAGCTAATATAATATGTGCACCAAATAATAATGTTAAGATACCCAATAAAATTTGCGTAATAAGTATTATTCCAACAATTTTGACCGGTTTATAAAATTCATATAATTGATTTCTGATAATTTTTATAATTATTAATAAATAATATATACCAATTAAATAAGCTAAATTTCTGTGCATAAATTGAACAATTGAAGGATCATTAAAAGCAGAAAGTTTAAATAAATTTAATATACTATTATCATCGGGAAAATAACTTAAACCCATCAATGGCCACGAATTATATATTTTTCCTGCATCCATGCCTGCAACTAACGCTCCAATTGATATTTGTAAAAAAATTAATACTAAAAAAAATACAATAAAATATTTTGATAACTGTTTTTTAGATTTTGATATTTGTTTAAAATATAAATAATTCCAATAGATTAAAGAAAGTATAATAAATGCCAACACTAAATGAATCGAAAGCCTATAATGACTAACATCGATCCTGTCTATTAAGCCGCTAGAAACCATGTACCACCCTATAAAACCCTGAAAACAAATAAGAAAAAAAATGAAAAATAGATTTTTTGTTTTTTTAAAACCTATTTTAAATTGAAAATAAATAAGAGGAATTAAAAAAAAAATTCCAATCAATCTGCCTAATATTCTATGGCACCATTCCCACCAAAATATTATCTTAAATTCATCTAATGTCATTGAATAATTTTGTATCTTAAATTCAGGTATTTCTTTATATAAGTTAAAATAATTTAACCATTGAAATTCATTAAATGGAGGAAATATTCCAGAAAACAATTGCCAACGAGTGATGGATAAACCAGAATCAGTTAGTCTTGTTAGACCACCAATAACAATAATTAATGATATCATCCAAAACATTAATGCTAACCAAATACATATATATTTATTTAAGTTATTTTTTTCTATGTACATAAAAGAATAAATATAATAATTATTAAGTAATCCAAATAAATAAATGTCGCCAATTAATAAAAAAGAACTATTAAAACTACGAAAAAAATTAGATAAAATAGATATTTCTTTAATAAATATAATAAAAAAAAGAACGGAGATTGTAAAAAAAGTATTAATTTTAAAAAAATATAAAAATGAAATTGTAGATCAAAAACGAATCAATTCGATACTTAAAAAAATAAGAAAAAAATCTATTCAAAAGAATATTGATCCAAGAGTTACTAAAAGAATATGGAAAAATATGATCTACTCTTATATCGATTTTGAAAAAAGAAATTTTAAAAAAAAATAATTATTTGCTGTGAGGTGGTAGTTTCTTCTCTACAAATAATTCATGTTTTCTAGTCGCCGGATTATATTTTTTTGCTTTTAGTTTTACTTTAGCTTTCTCACCACCTGCAGGTTTTTTTACATAGTAAAAAAAAGGACTATCAGGTTTAGACTCTGGGACTAATCTTACTTTTACGTGTGTTTTTTTTGCCATATTATTTCAACTTTTTAATCTCTTTTAATAAAACTGAAATTCTACTTATTTTAGATTTCAAATTATTTTTATCTGCCTTTATAGAGTTATTAGAAATTTCGTCAAGACCAAAAGAATTTTTGTTTATTAATATTTTTTTTACACCATTAATAGTCATGCCTTTTTCTTTTAATAAATATTTAATTTTTTTTAAAAGTTCTATAGATTTACTATCATAATATCTTCTTTTACCAGAAAGTATGATTGGCTTAATTTGTCTGAACTGTTTTTCCCAAAATCTTAAAGTGTGAGTGTTTACTTTACCTGTTTTGACATTTATTAAATTTAATATCTTAGCTACTTCACTAATAGTTTTGTAAGATGAGTTAATTTTTTCCATTTTAATTATTAATAAATTCTTTAAATTCTTTAGAAGGTTTAAATAACAGAACTTTTCTTTCAGATATAATTTTTTCTTCCTTTGTTTTTGGATTTCTTCCCAATCTACTTTTTTTTAACCTTATTGAAAATGTTCCAAATTTAGTAATTTTTACTTTATTACTTTTTTTTAAATTAATAGTTAATAAATCAATTAAATCTTCATAAAGTAAATCGATAATTTTTTTTGAAAAACCAAGTTGTAAAAAAGCTGAATTAATTATGTCTTTTTTAGTAAGATTAATTCTCATCTATTTTATATTAGTTTTAATTTTATTAATTAAATCTCCCTCTACAATTTTTTTACAAACATTTAATGAATGAGAAAAACCTATATGATCAGTTGATCCATGACTCTTAATTACTGGGGAATTTAAACCTATAAAAATCGCACCGTTATATAATCTAGGATCTAATCTCTTTTTAAATTTCATCAAATTTTTATAATTTAACAATGTTAGAATCTTTCCCAATATACCAGAAGTCATGTTTTTTTTAATTTCTTTTATAATAAAATTTGCTGTACCTTCTGCAGTTTTTAACGCTACATTTCCAGTAAATCCATCTGTAACAATTACATTTACATCGCCATCCATAATATGATTGCCTTCAATGTAACCTTTAAATTCAAAATCGTAATTATTATTTGAATTAAGTTTTTGGTATGCTGATCTTAATGTTTCATTACCTTTAAAGTCTTCAGATCCAATATTTAAAAGTGCTACTTTTGATTTTTCACCTGGAAAAAGTGATTTGTATAAAGAGGATCCCATTATACAAAAATCAATTAAATTTTTTTCACTACATTCAACATTGGCTCCTAGGTCAAGAACTATATTCATACCAATTTTATTTGGCCACAAACCGGATAAAGCTGGTTTATCAATATTTTCTATCATTTTAAAATTTAATTTTGAAATAACAAATAATGCGCCTGTGTTTCCGGCAGAAATTACTATATCTGAATCTTTATTTTTAACACTTTCAACAGCCATCCACATGCTAGTTTTTTTACTTTTTTTTGCACCTTCTAGAGCTGAATCATCATCTAATACTTTTTCATCAGTATGTACAATTTCGTATATATTTTTATCAAAATTATTTGGAAGTAATTTTTCAATTTGATTTTTATCACCAAAAATTTTGTAGAAAATGTTATTGATTTTTTTATTGTGAAAAATAATTCCATCAATAACTTTTTTTGGTGCACCTTCTCCTCCCATTGCATCAACTGCAATTATAATTTTATCTTTCATCAAAATAAGGTTATTCCTTTGGGTCTAAAATTTGTCGACCTTTATAAAAACCAGTTTTTAAATCTAAGTGATGGGAAAGCCTATACTCACCTGATTTTTTATCTTCTACAATATTTTTTGTAGAATGAGAAATGTGTGATCTTCTTTTTCCTGATCTAGATCTAGTAGTTTTACGTTTTGGTACTGCCATAATTAAAATTTATGTTTTTTTACACTTTTTGTGAAAAAATTCAAATTGTTATTTCTTAAATATATTAAATATTTATCAAAATATGAAGCTAATATATTAGACTTGTTGTCATAATATAGGTATTTTTTCAATATATCGTTCTTCTTATCAATGCTTTTATGATCCCATTTCATTAAATCAATTATTATTGAATGAAAAACATTTATGTAATTTTTCATTTTTTTATTTACAGACACATCTCCGTCACCTGACTCTCTTAAACTTAAATCGACTTGTTTAAAAATAAAATCATAAATATTTTGCATTAACTTCTTATTATTATTTTCTTTATAAATTGATAAAAAAAAGGAAAAGTGTAATAAAAAAAGTATTAATCTTGATGAAAAATTATCCTCAATATTACATTTAAAATAAAGGTTTTTATTTCTAGTTAAATTGATCAAATTATTATAAATATTGATATAATTATTATTCATGAAAAAGTATTTTTTAATATTATTAGCTTTGTTTATTTCAAACTGCACACTAAATAAAGTAGAAAAAACTCACGGTGTGCCATATTTGAACGAAAAACAACAAAAACTAATTTTAAATAAATCAAACAAAAATGACATCGTAAATTTACTTGGTCCACCTTCTACAAAAGGATCTTTTGATAATGATATATGGATTTATATAGAAAGACAAAAAATTGGATCAAAAATTTATAAACTTGGTAAAAAAAGAATTAATAAAAACAATGTATTAATTTTGGAAATAAATGAGATGGGATTATTAGCTAAAAAAGATTTTTTGGATATTGATAATATGAAAAAAATTAAATACTCCGATAAAACTACAACAAATGCATATTCAAAAAATTCCTTTGTTTATTCTTTTTTAACTAGCATGAGACAAAGATTAAATGACCCATTAGGAAAAAGGAAAAAAGTTAAATAATATCTACCCAGCAATAACTGCTAATAATAATAATGCTACAATATTAGTAATTTTAATCATTGGATTTACTGCGGGGCCAGCTGTATCTTTGTAAGGATCACCAACTGTATCGCCTGTAACTGCTGCTTTATGAGCTTCCGAACCTTTTCCACCATAATTACCATCTTCAATATATTTTTTTGCATTATCCCAAGCGCCACCACCAGCTGTCATTGATATAGCAACAAATAAACCTGTTATTATAACTCCTAATAACATTGCTCCTACTGATGATAATGCAGCAACCTGCCCACCTATTGGTAAAATAAACAAATATAAAACAATTGGTGATAAAACAGGCAATAAAGATGGAACGATCATTTCTTTTATCGCAGCTTTTGTTAAAAGATCTACTAATCTACCATAGTCTGGCTTTGCTTTTCTTTTCATAATACCAGGAATTTTTTTAAATTGTCTTCTAACTTCAATAACTACAGCTCCTCCTGCTCGTCCTACAGCTTGCATTCCCATTGAACCAAACAAATAAGGAAGCATACCACCTACTAGTAATCCAACTACTACAAAAGGATTTGATAAATCAAATGTTACAACTATACCTTCTAGGTTAGAACCAGTAACTTTTGAAAAATGTTTAATATCTTCTGTATAGGCAGCAAATAAAACTAATGCACCTAGCCCAGCAGAACCAATGGCGTAACCTTTTGTAACAGCTTTAGTTGTGTTCCCAACAGCATCTAATGCATCTGTAGTTTTTCTAACATTTTTAGGTAAATTAGACATTTCAGCAATTCCACCTGCATTATCTGTTACAGGACCATATGCATCAAGGGCTACTACCATACCTGCTAATGCCAACATTGTCGTTACAGCAATTGCTATACCAAATAATCCAGCTATATAATTTGTTAATAATATTCCACCAACAATAATTAAAGCCGGTATTGCTGTTGCTTCCATTGAAACTGCTAAACCTTGAATTACATTTGTTCCATGACCTGTTGTTGATGAAGAAGCAACACTTTTTACTGGTCTATAATTTGTTCCAGTATAATATTCAGTTACCCAAATTAACAAGCCAGTTATAACTAAACCTATAACTCCACAAATATATAAACTCATTCCTGTAAATGATTTATTTGAAACTGAATAAGTTTTCTCTAATCCTAAAACAAAATCTGTGACTGGATATAAAATTATTAATGATGTAACAGCTGTTACAACAAAACCTTTATATAAAGCAGCCATAATGTTTTTAGATTTTCCTAATTTAACAAAAAATGTTCCAATAATAGAGGTTAATATACAAGCTCCACCAATTGATAAAGGGTAAATCATCATATTTAAATCTCCATGGAAAAATATTGAAGATAAAACCATAGTGGCAACTATTGTTACTGCATATGTTTCAAACAAGTCGGCAGCCATACCAGCGCAATCACCAACATTATCACCTACGTTATCAGCTATTACAGCAGGATTTCTAGGGTCATCCTCAGGAATTCCTGCTTCTACTTTTCCAACTAAATCAGCACCAACATCTGCACCTTTCGTGAAGATTCCTCCACCAAGTCTTGCAAAAATTGAAATCAGTGAAGCACCAAATCCTAATGCAACTAAAGCATTTACAATTTCTCTTTCTTCAACACCAAATGATAGTAGTAAATAATAATAAACTGCAATAGCTAAAAGGGCTAAACCAGCTACTAACATCCCTGTAACAGCACCAGATTTAAAAGCAATAGAGAGACCTTGAGACAATCCTTTTCTTGAAGCTTCTGCTGTTCTTACGTTTGCTTGTACTGATACAAGCATACCAACATATCCAGCAATTCCTGATAATGTAGCTCCAATTAAATATCCTAAACCAACTAAAATACTAAATGCATAACTAATAATAACTAATACAACCACTCCAACTATCGCTATTGTTTTGTATTGTCTGTCTAAATAAGCTTTTGCTCCCACTTGTATAGCAGATGCAATTTCCTGCATTTTATTGTTTCCAGCACTTGAGCTTAAAATATTTTTTCCTGTAAAATATCCATAAACGATTGCGAGTAAACCTGCTAAAATAATAAGTTGAAGTATATTTGATACTGAAGCTTCCATAATTCCTTTAATTGTTAGTTATTTAGTAAATATTAAAAAACGGACATTACAAAAAAAGGAATAAAAGGCAATATCTAACTTGTCAAAACTTATGCGAATAACCTTTAAAATTTGTTAATTTTTGAGACTTATTGTCCAGTTTTATTGAATTTTTTTTGTAACCATTACTTATCTTACCAATTATTGTAATTTTTTGATTCATTTTTTTTGAAATAGATTTAATTAAAAATCTATTTTTAATGTGTGATGTAAACAATATTTGATAATCATCTCCATTAAACAAGTATTGTGCTCTCTTTTTATCATATTTTTTTAAATAAAATTCTAAATTTTTTGAAATAGGGATTTTATTAACATTAATTTCAAAAGATAATTTTTGCTTATTAATAAGTTTATTCATATCAGTAAGTAAACCATCTGATATATCAATAGATGTATTTGCAAATTTATGTATTTCTTTATAAATTTTATAAGGCAAATTTGGACAATAAAATTGATTAACAAAATATTTTTTTAATTTTGAATTAATTTTAATATTATTTTTAATTACTTTTAGACCAATAAAACTATCTCCAATATTTCCTGTAACGTATATATCATCATTTAATCTAGCTTTATTTCTTTCAACAATATTTTTGGAAAATCCAATGCTTGTTATAGAAAAAGAAACATTATTAGAATTAGTCGTATCACCTCCTGATAGTCTTAAATTGTATTTTTTTTGTTCTTGATTTAATGATTTTGTGATCATTTTTAAGTTTTTTTTTGTAAATTGTTTTTTATTTCCACTGCCAGAAATGAAATAATATTCAGGTTTAACACCTTTGGTTATTAAGTCAGAAATTGATGATCTGATAACTTTTTTTATTACTAAATTCGGATATTTAAAATTTGGAAAATGTACACCAGAATTATATGTGTCAACAGATACCACTAATTTTTTCTTCTTGTCAAAAAATACATCATCATTTAATTTTTTAGCACCGGGGTTATTGTTGGATATTTTTTGAAAATAATTTTTTATTAATTCAAATTCATCCATTAGAATTTCTTATTTTCTTAGATATTTTATCCAATAAAGCATTTAAATATTTAGTTTGTCCATCTTCAATAAAAAAATTGGAGGCTTTTAAATATTCATTTATAATTATTTTTGAAGATGTTTTGGGTTTATATAAAAATTCAAATATAGCACTTTTAACTATAATTTGAAAAACTTTATCTAAATTTTTCATAATTAAATCTTCATTTAGATGTTTTTTTATTTCTTCATTTATAACATCATCACGTTCTACAGTACCATTTACAACATCTTTAATAAATTTTTTGAATCTATGCTTAGGAAAAGTTAAATTTTCATCTTCATTAAAATATTTTCCATAAAGTTTTTGTATTACTATAACTCTAGGATTGTTTTTTGGTCTATATTGTAAGGTCATATTATTTTGATAATACTAAAATTACTGCTTGTGCTGCTTCTCTACCTTTTTTTGATCTTGCTTCTGCTTGTTTTTTATTTAAACAAGTAATTATACCATTTCCTATTGGCTTTTTGCTATCAACAGACAAATTCATTATAGCTTGGGTTGTTGCACTTGAAATAAAATCAAAATGTGGAGTCTCACCTTTAATAACACAACCTAGTGCAATAAAACCATCATATTTTTTTACATTTTTAGATATGACGACAGGAATTTCAAATACACCAGGAACATGTATTAATTTATATTTTATATTTTGCTTTCTTCCAGTTAAAGTCTTTGAATTATCCAAAGCATTTTTAGCTTCTTTGAACATTTGAGATGCAATAAACATATAATAATTTGCGCTAACTATTAAAATTTTTTTCATTTTATTATTTCTTGTTTAGTTATTTTAATTCCATAACCATCTAAACCAACTACTTTTTTTCTAGATCTAGTTACTAATATCATTTTTTTTATCTGTAAAGATTTAATAATCTGAGCACCGATACCATAATTTTTGATTAATTTATCCTTCCCTTTATTGTAATAAACCCTACTTTTATAGTCACGTAAAGTTTGTGTAACAGATTTAAGATTAGTATCTCTTATAAATATAAGTACACAACTATTGAATTTTTTAAAATGATTCAATGTGTTATTAAATGAGTTTGGAAAGTTTTGATTCAATAGATAATTTTGAACAACATTTGAGGAGATAACTCTAACACGTGGTATTATTCCTTTGCCAATCTTTCCTTTTATAAGAGCAAAATGTTCTGAACCATCCAATAAATTTTCAAATATTTTAATTGAATATTTTTTATCTTTAATTTCTATATTTGATTTTTTTTTAAATTTAATTAACTTTTCTTTTTTTAATCTATATGCAATTAGATCATCAATTCTACCAATTTTTAATTTATGTTTTTTTGCGAAAGTATGAAGTTTTTCTCCTTTTGCCATAGAACCATCTTCATTCATTATTTCACAAATGACCGAGGCATTATTTTTTTTGGCTAGTTTTGAAATATCTACAGAAGCTTCGGTATGACCCGCCCTAACAAGTACACCTCCTTCCTTAGAAATTATTGGAAAAACATGACCCGGTGAAACAATATCATTTTTTTTTACATTTTTTTGTGTTGCAACTTTTATAGTTTTTGCTCTGTCTTTAGCAGAAATACCTGTGGTTACACCTTTCTTCGCTTCTATTGATACAGTGAAAGCTGTTTGATTTCTTGATTGATTTACTGGAGACATATAATTTAAATCAAGCTTTTTTGCTTGTTGAACATTTAATGCCAAACAAATTAATCCTCTGCCATTTTTGGCCATAAAATTAATTTTATTTGAATTTACATCAGAAGCACAAAAAACTAAATCACCTTCATTTTCTCTATTTTCATCATCAACAAGTATATACATTCCACCTCTTTTAGCTGTTTGAATTATTCTTTCTATTGGAGTGAACTTATTTTTTTTCATTTATAAATTTTTTTATATATTTAGATAAAATATCAATTTCAATATTAACCAAGTCATTTTTATTAATCTTTGATAAATTAGTTAATTTAATCGTATGAGGTATCGTCCATATTTCAAAACTATCTTTTTTAATTTTAGAAATTGTTAAAGATACTCCATTAACTAAAATTGAAGCTTTTTGTACTAAATTTTTTCTATATTTTTTGTTAATTTTAATTTCTAAAACAAAAGATTTATCAATTTTTGTTACTTTTGTTACTTTTCCGACCGTATCAACATGACCCTGGCATATATGACCAGAAATATTGTCGCCAAATTTTAGTGGTAATTCTAAATTAATTTCATTTCCTATTCTAATATTTCTATATTTTGATTTATTTAATGTCTCGTTAGATAAGTAGAATTCTATAACATTTACCTTGCAAGAAATTAAAGTCAAACAAACGCCATCACAAGATATGGAGGTACCTAAATTTTTATTTGAAAGTTTAATTGATGATTTTAAAAAAAGGTTAATCCCTTTAGTGCGTCTTTGTATTTTGCAGACTCTTCCTTTATTATATATAATTCCATTAAACATTTTTTTAGTAATAGTGTATTAATCTATCTTTATCTAGATAAGTGTTAACTAAATTATTATTTTTAAATTTGCTATCTAAATTTTTCTTTATATCAAATACCTTGATTTTTGCTTTGTTGTAAAGAATTTTATTACTTTTAAAAAGATAAAATTCATTAAATAAGTTTTTTGATATCATTTGATATGTCAAAGACTTTCCTCCCTCAATAAGCAAATTATGAATACCTAGTTTATAAATTTTTTTTAATATTTTTTTTAAATCAAAATAATTATCATTTTCAACTTCGAAATTAATTAATTTTATTCTTTTTTTCTTAAGATATCTTAACTTTGATAAATTTTTAGAATTATGAAAAATTATTGTTTTATCTTTTTTTGAATTATTAACGATATAAGAATTAGTTTTAATTTTTAAATCTTTATCTATTACTATTCTAATAGGTGAAAATTTTTCTAAACCATTTATTCTACAAGTTAATTTTGGATTGTCAGAATTTACAGTTCTATATGAAGTTAATATCCCTTGATTTTGATATCTTAACAAATGTGATACAGAACGTGAATGATTATTTGTAATCGGAGAATTGTTTCTTAATATAGATAAATCTGATGAACAAGCAAGCTTACCTGTAATATATGGTAATTCATATTTTTTTATATAATTGTAACTTTTATATAATTCATTTACTTTGTTGCTTAATAGTCCTGATTTAATTTTTATTTTATTCGATTTTAAAATTTTTTTAGATTTATTAAAACTTCGGGGATCTTTATCTGCGATTGAATAAATAACCTTTTTAACCTTGGATTTAATGAGAGCTTTTGTACATGGAGGTGTTTTTCCATAGTGAGAACAAGGTTCTAAAGTTACATAAACAGTTGATCCTATATTTTCTTTATTATTTTTTCTTAAAGCAATTGTTTCGGCATGTGGTCTACCATTAATATTTGTTGCTCCATACGAAATTATTTTATTATTTTTTACAATTATGCAACCAACTGAGGGATTTGTTCCTGTTATACCTTTTTGATTAGCCGCTAGACCAATAGCAATTTTCATGTATTGTCTATCTAATGAATTGAAATTATTTTTTTTTAAAGACATCAATTTTATCTACAAATTGAACAAAATCTTTTTCTTCTCTGAAATTTCTATATACAGATGCAAATCTTACATATGCAACGGGATCTAAATCCTTTAGCCCATCCATAACCATTGTTCCAATTGTATTAGAAGTTATTTCGCTTTGACCCAGTTCTTCAAGTGCCCTAGAAATGTTTGTTATGAATTTTTCTGCAGTATCAGTATCTATTGGTCTTTTTTTTAATGCTATATATATAGATTTAGAAAGTTTTTCTCTATCAAATGGTGATTTTCTACCATTTTTTTTAATAACAACTAATTCTCTAAACTGAACTCTTTCAAAAGTAGTAAATCTTTGTCCACAAACACAAAGTCTTCTTCTTCTTATTGATGTTCCATCTTCAGTAGGTCTCGAATCTACAACTGATGTTTCGCCTTTTTTACAAATAGGACAAATCATAAATATTCTTTATCTCAAATGTTTATATATAGGAAAATTTGAACACAAACTAACAACTTTTTTTCTTACTTCATCTTCGGTTTTGCTATTGTCTTTAGGATTTTCACTTAATCCTTTAATTGTTTTTGTAATCAACTCTCCAACTTTTTCAAACTCTTTTAAAGAAAAACCTCTGGTCGTGGCTGCTTGGGTGCCAAGTCTTATTCCAGATGTAACCATTGGACTTTCTGTATCAAAAGGTATTCCATTTTTATTACATGTAATATTTGCTCTTGAAAGACTTTCTGCAGCTAAATTTCCTTTTACATTAAAAGGTCTAAGATCAACTAGCATTAAATGTGAGTCAGTGCCGCCAGAGTAAATTTTAAATCCATTATTTTTTAATGTTTCTGATAAAATTTTAGCATTAGCTAAAACAGATTTAATATAATCTTTAAATTCTGGTTTCAATGCTTCTAAAAAACCAGCTGCTTTAGCGGCAATTATATGCATTAAAGGTCCACCTTGATAACCAGGAAATACAGCTGAGTTGAATTTTTTCGCTAAATCTTCATGATTGGTTAAAATAATTCCACCTCTTGCGCTTCTAAAAACTTTGTGAGTTGTAGAGGTTACAACATGAGCATGTTCACAAGGATTTGGATATCCTTTTCCAGCTACTAAACCTGAAAAATGAGCCATATCAACCATAAGGTAAGCGCCTACTTTATCTGCTATCTCTCTAAATTTTTTAAAATCTATTACTCTAGAATAAGCGCTACCACCTGCAATTATAAGTTTTGGTTTATGTTCAAGAGCGAGTTTTTCTACAATATCATAATTAATAAGTTCTGATGTTTTATCAACATCGTATCCTACTGCATTAAACCATTTACCAGACATTGAAATTTTTAACCCATGAGTAATGTGGCCTCCTGAATTTAAGCTCATCCCCATAAATGTGTCGCCTGGTTTTAATAAAGCTAAAAATACTGCACCATTAGCCTGGGCGCCAGAGTGAGGTTGTGCATTTGCAAATTTACAATCAAATAATTTTTTTAATCTTTCTATTGCTAAATTTTCAGCTACATCTACATGTTCACATCCATTATAATATCTTTTACCTGGATAACCTTCGGCATACTTATTAGTTAAAACTGAACCTTGGGCCTCCAGAACAGCTTGTGAAACTATATTTTCTGAAGCAATTAATTCAATATGTTCTTGTTGTCTTTTTAATTCATCATTAATAGCTTTATATAATTCTGGATCAGTTTTTGACAAACTATCTTCGAAAAAGCTTTTATATTGATCATTTAAGTATTTATTTTCACTAGACATAATCACATTTTTTTAACTCTTCTTAAGTGCCTTCCACCTTCAAATTTTGTACTTAAGAAAATTTTTATTAGATTGAATGCTTTATTTTTATTAATCAACCTTTCTCCTAATGTAATGATATTTGCATTATTATGCAATCTCGATAATTTAGTATTTTTCATACTGTAACATAATGCTGCTCTTATATTTTTAGTTTTATTTGCAGTAATAGCCATTCCCATACCTGATCCACATATAAGAATACCAAAACTTCCTTTTATAGACGCGACTTTTTTTGATAGTTTTTTGGCATAATCAGGATAGTCAACTGAATCTGGTGACTTTGTTCCAAGATCAACAATGTTTAGATTTTTTGAAAATTTAGAAATTACTTCGTTTTTTAATTTATAACCGCCGTGATCTGATGCAATAAAAATTTTTTTCAATTAAAAGATTTATAAACTAAAATTAATTAAATTTATAGTCTAAAACACAAGCGACTAAATGGACCCTTCCTTCTTCACCACCATTAAATGCATTGTGATATTTTACATTATTTGTAATCCAGGCAGAACCATCTGCAGGCATATGTTTAGCTATCTCATCAATAACCATAATACATCCAGGATTTGTAATTATTGGTATATGTAACCTTGGTTCTGGGTCTCTATGCCAACTTAATGTTGATCTTGGTTCTTTTAAAAGCATTCTTACTCTTCCTAATTTAAATCTTTTAGAAAGCTCGTCATAAACTTCTTTAAAATATGTATCTTTTAAATCTTCAACAAATTCTGTATATGCTGCTTCATTAATTTTTTTTGCTCTAACTACTTCTTTTCCCGAACTGTCTGGTTTAGTCCAATAAATACCTTTAACACTTTCTCCTTTTATAGAATCGGGATCACCAGGTATTCGATTTAAAGATATTCCTGCTATGTATTTTGTTCCCGCTGCGTCATCATAACTTTTTCTTTGTAGAACAGTCTTTAATGCATTCTGTAGTTCGGATATACTAAATTTTAAGTTTTCTACTTTGTAAAAATCGTTAGACATAGTAATTTTATAACTACAGTATATAATATTTTTATATATAAAACTAATGTCGCATATAATTTTTTAATTGAGAATGATTATCACTGGAAAATACCCAAATTTAAGACTTAGAAGAAATAGACGTACTCATTGGATTAGACGCCTAACGGAAGAAAACAATCTATCAGTAAATGATTTAATTTTACCAATATTTGTTGTTGATGGAAAAAACAAAAAGCAAACAATACAAAATATGCCCGGTGTGTTCAGATATAGTATTGATAATTTGCCACTGATTCTTGATAAAGCTGTAAAAATTAAAATTCCATTGATTGCTATTTTTCCATACACAGAATCAAAATTAAAAAATAATTCAGGCACTGAAGCTCTTAATGAAGATAACTTAATTTGTAGAGCAATAAGATTTATTAAAAAAAAATATGGTAATAGTATAGGTATAATGTGCGATGTCGCTCTTGATCCATATACTTCTCATGGACATGATGGTTTATTACATAATGGAAAAATATTAAATGACGAAACAGTAGAGGTTTTGATTCAACAATCTTTATTACAAGCTGAGATGGGGTGCGATGTGATAGCACCTTCTGACATGATGGATGGAAGAATAGGAAAAATCAGAGAAAAATTAGATAATAACAATTTTAAAGATGTTCACTTATTATCTTATGCTGTAAAATATGCATCAAGTTTCTACGGTCCATTTAGAAATGCAGTTGGATCTAAAAAAAACTTAAAAAGTGATAAAAAAACTTACCAGATGGATTATAAAAATAAAATTGAAGCTCTAAGGGAAGTTACTTTAGATATTAAAGAAGGTGCTGATATGGTAATGGTTAAACCCGGTTTACCTTATCTAGATATTATTAGTTTAGTTAAAGAAAATTTTAAAATACCAGTTTTTGCATATCAAGTTTCTGGTGAATATAGTCTTTTAATGAATGGAATTAAAAAGAAAATAATTGATGAAAAAAGCATTTTAGAGAGTCTTATTTCATTTAAAAGAGCTGGCGCATCTGCAATTGTTACTTATTTTGCAGATAAAGTGGAAAAATTTTTATAATAATTTATCTAATATTATTAATAAAATCAGATCTAGTAATAGGAAGACTAATATTATTAGGTTTAAGTATTGTTTTTTCTAAATAATCTCCAACAATTTTAAGTCCAATTAAAAGCTCATTATCATTAGTAGGCTCTTTTTTTTTCTCAACTAAAAAATTTGGAATTACTTTTTCACCGTTAGAATATTTAACTATATATTTTTCATCGTTATTAATTTTTTTTAAAGAAACATAATCATTAAAATTAATATCATAACCAATATTCTTAAAAAAGTTTAATTCCCATAACAAAAATAATTTTATCCAATTTTTTTCGTTGAGTAATTGAAAAAAATCACTAATTGAAATAAAAATATTCACGTTTTCTTGATTTTCGACAGTTAATAATTTAATTAAGTTCATTGTGTAAACAACACAAGATAATTTTTTCTTATCATCCAAAAATAATGGTGTGTTTAAATTGTTAATTTCAAGATTGAAATATCCTAATTTATTTATATTTTTTGAATTAAAATTAATATGAAAATTATTACCTACTAACAGATAATTTTTTATTTTTTTAGAGGTAGCACCAAACACTACGCCAGATACTTTGCCATGCTCTTCAGTAAAAAATTCAGCTATAATTGAATTTTCATTATATTTGTTTTTTGAAATTAAAAAACCTTTATCTTGCCAGTTCATTTGATATTTAGATATTTTAAAAACGATTTTGCAGCTGATTGTTCTGCATTTTTTTTTGAACTTCCAAAAGATTCTACAAAATCAAAATTTTTAATTTTTACAGCAACTTTAAAATTTGGTTTGTGTCGAGGGCCAGTATTGGATATCAACTTATATATTGGTAATGATTTATATTTTTTTAAAGAGTATTCTTGAAGTTTTGTTTTAGAATCTATTTTTAATGTATTCGAAGTTGAAATAAAATCTTTCCATATTTTTAGAACAAATTTTTCAGTAAATTCAAACCCTTTTTCTACATATACAGCTCCAATTAGCGCTTCACATGAATCAGATATAATTTTATCTTGTATAGTAGTTTTTTTTGAATTTTGTTTTTCAATAATTATGTAATCTTGTAATCCTAATTTCTTACCGACCTCATAGCAAATATTCTTATTTACTAAGGAAGCAAGTTTTTTATCCAAAATACCTTCTTTTTCATCCGGATATAAATCAAATAATTTTTTAGAAATTGTTAAACCTAGAACTCTATCACCTAAAAATTCTAATTTTTCATAATTATTTTTTTTATCGTAACTTTTGTGTGTTAAACTTTTAATTAGTAGATTCTGATTTTTAAAGTTAACTTTAATCAATTCCTGCAATTTAATAATCTTTTTATTCATTAATTAATCTTCTTAAAGAATCTATTTAATCTTAAAATATCTGTCCATTTCCAAAATGCAAATATACTACCCTTCATTGGATTGGATGAAAAAAAAAGTATTCTTGCTTTTCCAACCAGGTTATTTCTATGAACATAACCTACTTCGGATAAAAACCTACTATCTTTTGAACAATCTCTGTTATCACCTAAAAAAAAATAATGTTGATCAGGGACTAAAAATTTATCCGAATTTAAATAAGTGGATTCTATTCTATATGAAGCTAAATATTTTTTTCCATTTGAAAGTTTTTCCTCAAAAGTATTAACTTTTATAGTTTGATTTCCACAATAAAGTTTTTCATTTTTATTTTTCAATGTTTTTAAAACTTGATTATTGTTAATATATAAATCTCCATCAATAAATTGTATTTCGTCACCAGGTAAACCTATTAATCTCTTAATATAATCTGTTCTATTATCTGCTGGAGTTTTAAAAACAACTACATCTCCCCTTGATGGTGAATTATATAATAATCTATTTTTAAATATGGGCGGACTAAATGGAAATGAGTGTTTGCTGTATCCATAGCTATATTTTGTTACAAACAACCTGTCACCAACAAGTAAATTAGGTTCCATTGAAGAAGAAGGAATGTAAAATGGCTGTAAAAATAAGGATCTAATAATGACAGCTATTACCAACGCATAAAATAATGTTTTTAAATTATCATAAATAAAATTTTTCATAATTAATCCTTATTAATAATTACAAATGCTATTGAATGATTTTTTTCATCTGCTAGTGAAAGAAATATTTTAAAATTTTTTATTTTATATTTATTATACAAAACAGATTTAATTTTACTGTTTATATGTATTTCAGGTTTACCAGATTTATTATTTTTTACTGAAATATCCTTAAAATTAATTCCTTTTACAAAGCCAGTTCCTAAAGATTTAGCAAAAGCTTCCTTTGCTGCAAATCTTTTTGCAAAAAAATTAGTTTTGTTTTTAACTTTTTTTTGAATCTTTAATTTCATCAATTGAAAATATTCTATTTACAAATTTATTATTTTTAATTGACTTCTTTATTCTAAAATTATTAACTATATCAACGCCATTTCCAAAGATTTTCATTTTATTTACAAATTTTTTTAAATTTTTTGATAATTTTATTAAGACCATGAAATACGGATTCACCAATTATAAAATGACCTATATTAAACTCTTTGATTTCTTTTATATTTGATAATATATTTGCTGTCTTGTAATCAAGTCCATGTCCTGCATGAACCTCAATTCCTAATGATGTTGCGTATTTGCTACATCTAACAATGTTGTTTAATTCTTTTTTATATTTTTTTTTGTTTTTTACTTGTCTTGATATTTGACCGGTATGCAATTCAACGCATTTAGTATTTATATATTTTGAAGTTTTAATATCTTTTATAGACGGATTAATAAATAGACTGGTTCTAATTTTGTTTTTATTTAGTTTGTTTACTATTTTTTTTAATTTTATTTTATTTTTTTTTAAATTTAAACCTCCTTCAGTAGTGATTTCTTTTCTTTTTTCAGGAACAAGACAAACATAATTAGGCTTATATTTAAGTGCAACTTTAAGCATTTTATCATTTCCAGCAATTTCAAGATTTAATGGTGTAGAAGTAAGTTTTGACAAATCAATTAAATCACTTTTTTTTATATGTCTGCCATCTTCTCTCAAATGTATTGTTATTAGATTTGCACCACATTTCATTACATGTTTTGCTGCATTGATAATATTTGGGTGACCCTCACCTCTTGCATTTCTAATTGTTGCTATATGATCTATATTAATACCAAGTCTTTTCATTTTAAATGTCTGCTTCCAGGACTTGTAACAGGAATTTTATTTAAAGAAGAAGGTAAATTTTTTTTAGTAAAAGCAGGTACATGAATTTTTAATTGAGAAATTATATTTTGTTTTTTTATTTTAAGAGTTTTGTTATTTGATCTATCAATTAAACATGCAAAACCAACTAGTTTAGCTTTAGAAGTTTTTATTAATTTCACGCACTCTAAGCTTGATTTTCCTGTGGTTATAACATCTTCAATTATCAAAACATTTGATTTTTTTTTTATTTTAAACCCTCTTCTTAATTTAAATTTTCCTTTTACTCTTTCGCAAAAAATTGTTTCTTTTTTTAGTTGTTTACCTATTTCATAACCGATAACTATACCGCCCATTGCAGGTGCTAAAATTAAATCAATTTTATTAAATTTTTTTTTTATCTTCTTGGCTAAAGATTTACAAAATTTATCAGCTAAATTTGGGTAACTTAATAGTTTGGCACATTGTATATATTTTGATGA
>CABXMS010000002.1 GCA_902513415.1 uncultured Pelagibacteraceae bacterium | reverse complement strand
AAAAAGCTATACCAACTTATTTATAAATAAAAGATTAAATGAAAAGACTGAAAAATTTGGTAAATTAAGTTTGATAACAATTGCTTTTCAAAATTGTTATTTAAATAATGATAAAACTGGTACTTACTTTGAAAATTTAATAAATGTTCCTGGAGGCGAATATTCAAGATATTTATTCTTTTATCTTTCTAATATTATTGAAAATAAAAATTATAACAAAGCAAAATATTTTGTATCTGAAATAGATACTTTAAGCAGTAGTTTAATAATTTCGCAGGCAAAAAATTGGATAGACGAATCTAACTATAAAGTTTTTAATAACTTTTTTTCTTGTAAGTCAGAAAATGATATTTTAGCTGAATTCTTTTTTCTAATTGGAAATCTTTATTCTTCCCAAGAAGATTATGTTAAATCAAACTTTTATGTAAACATATCAAATTACCTAAACCCAAAATTTTATTTTAATTTATCATTATTGGCTGAAAATTATTTTTTAAATAATAATTATGATTTAGCTAAAAAAGTTTTGAATGAATTTAGTTTTAATAATGAAATTTACGGATGGTATAAAATTAAAAGAATTGGAGAGATTGTTAAAGAAAGTAAAAATACAGAAGAGTTTATTAAATATATAGAAAATAAATTTAACAAAATTGAAAACCCAAGCGCAAAGATACTTTTTGATATGGCTACGATTTATAAAAATAATAAAAA
Source organism: uncultured Pelagibacteraceae bacterium (assembly GCA_902513415.1). The sequence goes on along the minus strand of CABXMS010000002.1, from coordinate 36,705 downwards.
ATATAAAAAGGCAATAAAATATTATGATGAAGTTTTAAAAAAAATTAACGATAATTCCGAAGCTTATGCTGATACATTATATAGAAGAGGAGGGAGTTATGAGAGAATTGGTAACTACATGATGGCAGATAACGACTTATTAAAATCCTTAGATATAATTCCCGAAGATCCCTATGTATTAAATTATCTTGCATATAGTTGGTTGGAAAGAAATTATAAAATTGATGAATCAATTGATATGTTGAAAAGAGCATACAAACAAAAAAAAAATGATCCATATATAATAGATTCTATTGGATGGGCTTATTATTTAATCGGTGATTATATTGAAGCCGAAAATTATCTAATCCAAGCCGTACAATTAATGCCAGATGATCCAATTGTTAATGATCATTATGGAGATATTCTTTGGAAGCTAGATAGAAAATTGCAAGCAAAATATTTTTGGGAAAATGTTTTAAAACTAGATTCCACAGAAGAAAAAATGAAAAAAAATATATTAGAAAAATTAATAAATGGACCTGATAATATTTAAATATGAGAGTGATCAAAATTAAATCAAACGCAAAAATTAATTTATCACTAGGAGTATTGGGGAAACTAAATACTAAATTTAATAGAATAGAAAGTTTTTTTTCATTCATAGATTTATGTGATGATATTCAAATAAGTCAAATATCAAAAAAAAATCACAAAGTTATTTTTTATGGAAAATTTTCTAAAAATATTCCTAAAAATAATACTGTAACAATCCTTCTCAAGATCTTAGACTCAAAAAAATTATTAAATAATAAAAAATATTTAATAAAAATTAAAAAAAATATTCCACTAAAATCTGGCATGGGAGGGGGATCAATGAATGCATCATCAATACTAAAATATTTATTAGAAAAGAAAATAATTAAGTTAAATAGGAGTGAAATTAATAAAATTGTTAATCAAATTGGATCTGATGTAATTTTGGGTATGGAAAAAAAAAATTCAATCCTAAAAGGAAATGGAGAAATATTGAGGTCGAAAATTAAATTAAATTTACATCTACTGATAGTAAAACCAAATTTTGGGTGTTCTACAAAAAATATATATAATGGAGTTAGGTCTTATTCTAAACCGGCTCTATTTAATATCCGCAAAAGCATGTTTTATTTGAATAATCTAATTAATTTACAAAATGATCTGGAGAAACCTGCATTTAATAAATATAAGAAATTATCCGAAATAAAAAGCGTAATGTTAAATTTACCCAAAGTTTTATTTGTTAGAATGACTGGATCTGGATCAAGTATAATAGGTTATTTCAAATCAAAAAAAACCACAATTAATGGGGCTAAATTATTAAAAAAAAAATATAGGAACTATTGGTGTATTATATCTAAAACTATATAAATTTTTTTTTTTATGTTATACGAAATTAATTTTGGGGCGTAGCCAAGTGGTAAGGCAGCGGTTTTTGGTACCGCCATCCTAGGTTCGAATCCTAGCGCCCCAGCCATATATGAAAAGTATTATAAATAAAATATTTAATAATAAAAAAAATTTAGGTCAAAAATTTTATTTATTTAAAGAAATTAAAGAAAAATTTCCAATAGAAAAAATATTTAAATCTATTTCAGAATTTTCAGATACTAGTGAAATAAGATATGTTGGAGGTTGTGTAAGAAAAATAATTAATAACGAAATAGTTGACGATATAGATTTGGCAACGAATTTAAATCCTGAACAAGTAATAGAATGTCTAAAAAAAAATAATATTAATTATTATGAGACAGGAATAAACCATGGAACATTGACAGCAATTATTAATGAAAAAAAGTTTGAAATTACTTCATTAAGAAAAGATGTATTTACAGACGGAAGACATGCAAAAGTTCAATTTTCAGATAATTGGCATGAAGACTCATCAAGAAGAGACTTTACAATTAACTGCATTTATTCAGATATAGACGGAAACTTATTTGATCCATTCAACGGGAAGAAAGATTTAGAAAATGGAAAATTAAATTTTATAGGCGATCCTGAGACAAGAATAAAAGAAGACTACTTAAGAATACTTAGATACATAAGATTTTTTCTTAATTATAGCAATAAAGAACATGATTTTAAAATTAAAAAAATAATAAAGCAAAATATTAATGGAGTGATCAACTTATCAAATGAGAGATTGATAGATGAATTAAAAAAATTAGTTTTATCAAAAGGATTTTTAAAAATATATAAAGATCAATTTTGTCTTGAAATAATATTGCTTATTTTTCCTCAATTAAAAAATATTAGGATATTCAGTTCAATGAACAACTATGCTATTAAAAATTATTACTCAAAAGATTTTATTTTTTTATTATCTTTAATGATAATTGATGAAACAGATAATACTGATTATTTTTTATATAAATTTAATTTATCCAATCGAGATAAGCAGAGAATAAATTTTTTGAAAAATATTTTTTCAAAATCAATAATACCGAATACTTTTTCAGAAATGAATCTTTGGAAGATATTTTATTACAATGGAAAAAAAAATTTAGACGATATGATTAATTTTCAAATTTTTAAATCAAAAAAAATTGATAATAAACTAATTAAATTGAGTGAGTATTTTAATTTACATAATCAGCCAGTATTTCCAATTAAAGCAAAAAAACTTATGGAAAAATATAACTTAAAAGAAAATAAGCATTTGGGAGAAAAATTAAAAGAGATCGAAAGTATTTGGGTAAATAATAGTTTTAAAATTTCTGAAAAAGAAATTGAAAAAGTAGTTAAAAATTAAATATATTTTACGTCCATAATTTCAAAATTTTTCTTTCCTGAAGGTGTTGAAATTTCAACTAAATCACTCTTATTTTTTCCAATTAAACCCTTTCCTATAGGTGATCTAAAATAAATTAATTTTTCTTTTATGTTAGCTTCATCTTTTCCAACTATCTTGTAATTAATTTTTTCACTTGTATCTAAATCATTAAGAAAAACAGTGGATCCAAAAATTATTTTTCCATCATTATTTAGTTTTGTTACATCAATTACATTTGCTCTGGCAATTGTGTCTTCTATTTCTTGAACTCTACCTTCATTATGAGACTGTTGTTCTTTGGCTGCATGATATTCTGCATTTTCTTTAAGATCGCCGTGTGATCTTGCTTCTGCAATAGCCGCAATTATTTCAGGTCTTTTTTTTTCTTTTAGAAAAATTAACTCTTCTTTTAATATTTCCAATCCTTTTATTGTTATTGGTTCCTTTTCCATAATCTATTTCCATTTTGCAAGAGGTGGTAATGACATAAAAATAGCTTCTACATTTCCTCCTGTTTTCAAACCGAATTTAGTGCCTTTATCATACAGCAAATTAAATTCAACATATCTTCCTCTTTTTATATACTGTATCTCTTTATCGGTCTTAGACCATCTAATATTATTCTTTTTTATTATTATTGAATTAAAAATATTTTTAAAAGTTAAACCTACATCTCTAACAAAAGCAAAATCTTTTTCCCAATTATTTTTTTTATAATCAAAAAAAATTCCACCAATTCCCCTTGGTTCTTTTCTATTAGGTAAATAAAAATATTTATCGCACCATTTTTTATATTTTTTGTAATATTTTTTATCATGTCTATCACAGCATTTTTTTAATTCTAAATGAAACCAAGATTTTAATTTATTATCTTTAAAACATGGGGTTACATCTATTCCTCCACCAAACCAACTATGTGATGTCGAAATATAGCGTGTATTAAAATGCATTGCGGGAACGTGAGGATTTTTCATATGCATAACAATAGAAATGCCTGATGCCCAGAAATTTGGATTTTTATTTGCTCCTGGAATTTGATTTCTGAGTTCTTTAGAAAATTTGCCATAAACTTCTGAAAAATTAACACCTACCTTTTCAAAAATTTTACCATTTTCTAAAATTCTGTATTCACCTCCTCCATGATTTTTTTTTTTATCTCTTTTCCATTCGGTTTTTTTGAACTTTATTGAATAATTTTCTATTTCTTCAATTTGGTAACAAATTAGATCTTGTAAATCTTTAAACCAATTTTTTACTATTTTTTTTTTAATATCATTATCCATTAAATTAATTTATTTTGTCTCATTTGTTCACTTAATATTATTGCAACAGAGTTAGCAAGATTTAGTGATCTTTTGTTTATTATCATTGGTATTTTTAATCTTTCATGTACTTGGCGATGTATTGATTCAGGAACTCCTGCACTTTCTCTTCCAAATAATATTGTGTCGTTAGATTTAAATTTAAATTTTGTGTAGGATTTGTCTGCTTTTGTAGTAATTAAAATTATTCTTTCATTCTTTTTTTCATTAAAAAATTCTTTTGAATTTTTAAAAAATTTTATTTGTTCAAAATCCATATAATCCATAACAACTCTTTTAAATCTTTTATCAGAAAATAAGAATCCACAAGGTTCAATAATTTCTAAATTTGAACCTAAGCAAGAGCATAATCTTACGATAGAGGCTGTATTTTGAGGTATATCAGGCTCATATAATGCGATTTTAGGGGCAATATTGAGTTTTTCATGTGTCATTCTTGTCATAGAAAAAGAACTTTTTTACTAATATTAAATCATATATTTAGAGATAAAAAAAAGATTAATTTAATGGCGGAACAAAAAAAAACCAAAAGACGTGATTTTATATTTACAGCTTCTTATACGCTAGGTGCTGTTGGTGTGGGTGCCGCTGTTTGGCCACTTATAGATCAAATGAACCCAGATGCGTCGGTTAAGGCCTTAGCTAGTACAGAGGTTGATATAAGCTCATTAGAACCAGGTCAATCAATTACGGTTTTGTGGAGAGGTAAACCAGTATTTATTAAAAGAAGAACAGAGAAAGAAATATCGGAAGCTAAAAAAGTAGATCTTAAAGAATTGCCAGATCCTGAAAAAGACGAAGATAGAGCAAAAAATCCTGAGTGGTTAGTCATGCTTGGTATGTGTACTCACTTAGGTTGTGTTCCTTTAGGAGACAAAGGTGAATACGGCGGATGGTTTTGTCCTTGTCATGGATCACACTATGATACATCTGGAAGAATAAGGAAAGGTCCAGCTCCAAAAAATTTAGAAATTCCAAAATACGAATTTGTAGATGCTAAAACAATAAAAATTGGATAAAATGAGCGAACATAATTATACTCCCGATTCAAAGTTTGGTAAATGGCTTAACGATCGTTTGCCATTATTAACACTTTCAAAACATCTTGCCGATTATCCTACACCAAAAAATTTAAACTACTGGTGGACATTTGGTGGAATTTTAACTTTTTGTTTAATAACCCAAATAGTTACTGGATTAATTCTTGCAATGCACTACATCGCTCATGCAGATTTTGCTTTTAGTAGTGTGGAACATATAATGAGAAATGTTAATTATGGTTGGTTAATAAGGTATGTTCATGCGAATGGAGCATCCATGTTCTTTTTGGCAGTTTATATTCATATTTTTAGAGCTTTATATTATGGTTCTTACAAATCTCCGAGGGAAGTTATATGGATTATAGGAATGATAATATATTTTTTAATGATGATGACAGCTTTTATGGGCTATGTTTTGCCATGGGGTCAAATGAGTTTTTGGGGAGCTACGGTGATTACAAATTTATTTAGTGCAATACCCTTATTCGGAGAAAGTATTACACATTGGTTATGGGGAGGTTTTGCTGTAGACAATCCAACACTAACTAGATTTTTTAGCTTACATTACTTTCTACCTTTTTTGATTTTTGGTTTAGTTATTTTGCATATTTGGGCTTTGCATGTGCCTGGAAATAATAATCCAATAGGAATAGAGTTAAAAAAACCATCAAAAGATACAGTTCCTTTCCATCCTTATATAGTGATCAAGGATCTATTTGCGCTATTAGTATTTTTAATTATTTTTGCATTCTTTGTTTTTTATTCTCCAAATATTTTAGGACATGCAGATAATTATATAGAAGCTAATCCAATGGTAACTCCATCTCATATAGTTCCCGAATGGTATCTTTTGCCTTTTTATGCAATATTAAGATCTATTCCAGATAAATTGATGGGAGTTATTGCAATGTTTGCCGCAATTTTTGTGTTGGTTATAATTCCTTGGTTAGATACTTCAAAAGTTAGATCAGCAGTATTTCGACCTTTGTATAAACAATTTTATTGGTTTTTAGTTTTGGATGTTCTGGTGCTTGGTTATGTAGGAGCTATGCCAGCAGAAGGAATATATTTGTTAGTTGCTAGAGTTGCAACAGCATACTATTTTTTGCATTTTATAATTATTTTACCAGTTTTAGGGAAAAAAGAAAAAACACTAGAAGTGCCATTAAGTATAACCGATCCTGTATTTGGAGGGTCAGTAAATCCATCATCAACAAAAAACAATAATAATAAAATATGAAAAAATTATTGAAAGTAGTTGGAATTTTATTTTTATTTTTAAGCACCAATTCATTTTCTGCAGAACAAACTAAAACACTCTTAGAACCAGGTTGGAGCTTCAAAGGTTTTTTTGGAAAATTTGACAGATCTTCTCTACAAAGAGGTTATCAAGTTTATACGGAAGTATGTGCCGCTTGCCACTCTCTTAATTATTTATCTTACAGAAACTTATCTGAAAAAGGAGGGCCAGAATTTTCTAAGGAACAAGTAAAAATAATGGCTTCACAATTTATTGTAATTGATGGACCAAACAATGATGGTGAAATGTTCGAAAGACCCGGTAGACCGTCAGACAAATTTGTTAGTCCTTATCCAAACAAACAAGCTGCAATAGCCGCAAATGGTGGAGCATATCCACCAGATATGTCAGTATTAGTTAAAGCAAGACAAGGAGGGGCTGACTACATTTATTCAGTATTGATGGGATACGATGAGCCACCAATCGGATATCAATTGGATGACGGAGTTTATTACAACACATATATGAGCGGAAATAATATAAAAATGTCCAAACCACTTATGGATGATTTAGTAGAATACGCCGATGGTACATTGGCCACAGAAGATCAGATGGCTAGGGATGTAGTAACATTTCTTGCATGGGCAGCTGAGCCACATTTAGAATCGAGACACAAAATGGGGTTTAGGGCAATAGTGTATTTGATTATTATAACTTTATTGGTTTATTTTAGTATGAAAAAAATATGGTCACGTATTGAAACGGAAGTTTAATATATCTCCATCTTTTACCACATAATCTTTTCCTTCCAATCTCATTTTTCCAGTAGTTCTCGAATTTATCCAGCCACTATTTTCTATGAAATCTTCATAGCTCACTGTTTCAGATCTAATAAAACCTTTTTCAAAATCTGAATGAATTATTCCAGCTGCTTTAGGGGCCGTGCAATTTTTTGTAATAGTCCAAGCCCTTGTTTCTTCAGGACCTGAAGTAAAAAATGTTTCTAGTGTAAGAAGATTATATCCTTTTTTTATTAAATAGTTTAATCCTGTTTCTTTTAAACCTATCATTTTCATATAGTTTACCTTTTCATTTTGATCCAAAAGATTAATTTGATTTTCTATATCTGCAGAAATTATAATTGTATTTTTCTCTCCGTATATTTCTATAAATGCGTCAGTATATTTATTTCCTTTATTGATACTTTTTTCATCCACATTACAAACATAAAGTTTTGGTTTAATTGACAATAAACCCGTTTTATTAAGATCTTTTGTCGAAAAAATTTCCTTTAATTTGTCAAGATTTTGATCTTTATTTATACAATCTATTGCAGTCTCTAAAATTTTTATTTCTTTATCTTCAATTTTTTTTCTATTTTTTTTATCAAGTCTTTTTTCTATAGATTCTAAATCTGATAGTTTCATTTCTGTTTCAATAATCTCTAAATCTCTAACAGGATCAACATTTGGGTTTACGTTTTGAATATCATCAGAATCAAAACATCTTATCATATGAATTATCGCATCCACTTCTCTTATATGTGATAAAAATTTATTTCCCAGTCCTTCCCCTTTTGAAGCACCCTTAACCAATCCAGCAATGTCTACAAAAGAAATTGTAGTATTAATTTTTTTTTTCGATTTTGAAATTATAGCAAGATTGTCTAATCTTTTATCTGGAACAGGAACTATTCCTATGTTTGGATCAATTGTACAAAAAGGAAAATTTTCAGCTTGAGCTTTGCTAGAATTGGTTAATGCATTAAATAATGTTGACTTACCAACATTAGGCAATCCAACTATGCCGCATTTAAAGCCCATTTATTTATTATTTACAGTGCTTGAAAATAAATCTAATTTTTTATCGATTAAAATAGATAAAGAATCAATAATATTTTCAGTAATTTTATCTAAATGTTCTTTTTCTTCTTCGTTAAAATTATTTAATACATAGTCAGAAGTTGAAATTTTTGAATCTGGTTTTCCTATACCAATTCTAACTCTAGAATAATCCTTTCCAACAAATTTATCTATCGATGCAATGCCATTATGACCTGCGCTAGACCCACCAATCTTTGCTTTAATTTTTCCAAAATCTATATCCAGGTCATCGTGAAAAACAATAATATCTTCAACCCCTATTTTAAAGTACTCAATAAGTTCTCTTATACATACTCCAGAATTATTCATAAAAGTTAAAGGTTTTATGGCATATACTTTTTTATTTAAAATGTTTCCTGTTGTTAACAAACCTTTGAATTTAGGTTTTTGTTTAGAAAGAGAAAATTTTTGATTTATCGCATCAATTATTTTAAAACCTATGTTGTGTCTATTTTCTTTACTGTCTGGAGTTGGGTTGCCAAGGCCTACTAATAGGATCATAAAATACTTTTAAATATGAGAATTTTCACTTAATAGTTTATTTTTTTTGTGGAGGGGCTTTATCACCTTCTTTTTTATCACCTTTATCACCTTCTTTTTTATCACCTTCTTTAGCTTTTTCTTCATCTTGTGATTTTTCAGTAGCTCCTTCTGCTCCTTCTGCTCCTTCAGCTCCTACCTCTGCCGTTTCCTCTGCAGGTTTTTCAGGTTCTTTGATAACAGTTGGTGCTGCTACCGTAGCAATTACAAAGTCTCTTCCTTGAATAGTGGGAATTACATTTTCTGGCAGTTTGATAGAGGAAATTTTTATGCTTGAACCAATATCTAAATTGTCAAGGTCAACAACTAATTCATTTGGAATGTTTTCTGTTGGACATTTTAATTCTACTTTTCTTCTAACGATATTAAGTACTCCTCCTCTTTTTAATCCAGGAGATTTGTCATTATTTATAAATCTTACTGGTATATCTAAAATTATTTTTGACCCTTTAATTATTCTTAGGAAATCTAAATGAATTGGATCATCATTTACTACATTAAAAGAGATTTCCCTAGGCAATACATTATGGTCTTTTCCATCTATTTTTAATGAAATAACATTTGATAAAAAATTTTCTTTTTCAATTAATATTTTTACTTCTTTTTTTGAAAGATAAATATTTTGGTTTTCCTCTTCTCCACCATAAATTACTGCAGGAACTTCACCTTTTTCTCTCAAAGAGTTAAGTTGTCCCTTGGTGTTCGTTTTTCTTATTGTTGCTTGAATTGAGTTCATAAAAGGTGGTTTTTTAACTTATGAATCTGAATTTTACAAGTACTATTTAAAAAGATCAGATACTGAAGTAGAATTTGAAATCCTTTTTATTGCCTCTCCTAGTAAGTTAGATATTGGCAATACTTCAATATTTTTAGTCTTTTTTACCTTATGTGAATTATCAATTGTATCTGTAACTACCATATTTTTAATTTTCGATTTTCTAATTTTTTCTACGGCTTCTCCGCTTAAAACTCCATGAGTAATATACACATGAACTTCCCTAGCTCCTCTCTCGATCAAGGCATTTGCCGCGTTTACAATTGTTCCACCAGAATCTATTATATCATCAACTATAATACATGTTTTATTTTTCACATTCCCAATTACATTCATTACCTGAGATTTTCCCGGGGCCGGTCTTCTTTTGTCAATTATAGCAATTCCAATATCTAATTTTCTTGCAAGCGCTCTTGTTCTTTCAACACCTCCTACATCTGGTGCTACACAAATTAAATTATTTCTCTTTAAATTCCTTTTTATATGTCTTGCAAAAATTGGAGTAGCAAAAAGGTTATCAACTGGAATATCAAAAAATCCTTGTATTTGACCTGCGTGCAAATCAACAGTAACAATTCTATCAGCGCCAGCTTTAGTTATAAGATTTGAAACTAACTTAGCTGATATAGATGTTCTTGGAGCAACTTTTCTATCTTGTCTAGCATATCCGAAATAAGGTATTACAGCTGTAATACTTTTTGCAGATGACCTTTTGAGAGCATCTATGCAAAGCAATAGTTCCATAAGATTATCATTTGCGGGAGAACTAATTGATTGAATTAGAAATATACTATTCCCTCTAATATTTTCTTTTATTTCTATATATATTTCGCCATCAGCAAATTTTCTTATACTAGAATGAACTAACTTTGTTTTTAAAAATTTAGATATTTTTTGACTGAGATTTTTATTACTATTTCCTGTAAGAAGCTTCATTTTTATGAAAAACCTATTTAATCATAATTACTGATATATTTCTACCATAATCGGCACAATTTTTTTTTATTGATCTTCTCGCACTAAAAAAATTATTTTTTGGATTATAAGTATCCTTATTAATAATTTCGATATTTTTGATACCTAGATTAACTAATTCAGCTTTAATATAGTCTTTTAAACTAAAGTAAATTTTATCATTTTTTTTTAAAAAATAATTTATATTTTTTTTGGTTTGTTTTAAAAATTTATTTTTAAAATCCATTTTTACTTCATAGTTTGATTGTGAAATACAAGGTCCAATAATCACATTCAGATTTTTAACATTTGATCCTTTTCTAATAAAAAATTTTGTCATTTTTTTGACAATCTTTTTATACGCACCTTTCCATCCAGCATGCACTGCGCCAATCAAACCATTCTTAGGATCATAAAACATTATGGGAGCGCAGTCTGCAGTTAGTATTCCTAGTGCAAATCCTTTTTGTGAAGTAATAATGCCATCTCCAATTAATTTTTTTTTTTTATATTTATTAATAAAAAAAATTTTATTACTATGAATTTGATTTAGCAGAATTAATCTATTTTTTCTGCAACCAATTTTTTTTGAAACAATTTTTAGATTTTTGTTTACATTTTTAATGCTATCTCGAGATCCAGGGCCACAGTTTAAGCTTTTATAAATTCCCAGAGATTTTCCTTCAGCTCGATTAAAAAAGCCAATTCTTATATTTTTGTATTTATCTAATAGTTTTGATTTTATCATTTTAGAATCCTATTCGAAAATTGGTTTTTTTGTTTGTGATAAGCATCACTTTAAATAGATCCCCCATACCATTTTTGTCTATTAACCTTTTTAAACGAAAATAAATATCAGTTTTTTTTGAGAAGGGCAGATCTTTGGATATTATTTCAGCTCTTTCAATTATTCCAAGCTTGGTTAAAAAATCTCTTTGAGAGGTAACTCCTTGAGATTTTAATTTTAGAAAATTAATTAATTTTTCTATTAATTTGAAATTAATATTGTAAGTAATATCGGATTTTCCAAAAGCATCTAAAATATTTATTTTTTTATGTTTTTTTATTGATTGAATGGTGTTGATCATTTTTTTATTTAAATAGCCATAATCTATAATTAATAATCCTCCATTTTCATTTTCAAATTGTTTTGAAATTTTTTTTAAGTAATCAAAGCACAATGGAGAATATTCAATAAAATTTTGATTTTTTGATACCTCAACGCCAATTTTTTTTTCAATTTTTTTAATATTTGATTTTATATCTATAAATTTTAGGTTATTTTTTTTTGATACATCAATATGTCGTTCAAACCAAATTCCTTTTTTTTTGGAAAATTGTTTGACGGGTAACGAATCAAAAAACTCATTTGCTAAAAAAATTTTTGGTCCTTCAAAATTATAATCTAAACTATTTATCCATTTGATGTTTAATTTTTTAAGTTTTTGCATTTGTATTTTTTTTAATAAAGGGCTTTTTTCAAAAATAAAAAAATTACAAGATTTGCTAAATTGTGGAAAATTTTTAAAAGACAATCCCATTCGATATAACATCTCTCCATTGCCAGCTCCTAATTCTATTATATTTATATTTTTTGGAGAATTTAATTTTTCCCAGAAATAGACTGTCCATATTGCAATCATTTCAGAAAAAAGAATAGAAATATTTGGGGCCGTTATAAAGTCACCATCTTCGCCTATAGGATTTTTTTTCATATAAAATCCTAAATTTTTTTTATAAAGAGCCTCATTAATAAATTTATCAAGAGACAGATACTTTTTATTTTTGAATTTCATCTTTTTTATAAAAAAATAAGATAGCACCAATAATAAAAAAAATAATGCTTATGAATTGTCCCATGGTTAAAATATTTAAAACATAACCTAATTGAGAGTCTGGCTCTCTAGTAAATTCAATTAAAAATCTAAACAAGGAGTATAACATTAAAAATATAGAAGAGATGGTGCCATAATTTTGATTTTTGTATTTTTTAAAAAATAAGTTAATCAATATAAATAAAACAACTCCTTCAAATAAAGCTTCGTAAATTTGTGATGGATGTCTTTTTAAATTATCAATTTTTTCAAAATTAACTCCCCATAATATATTTGTTTCTCTTCCATAAAGTTCTGAATTTATATAATTACTTATCCTTCCTAAAAAAATTCCTATAGGTGACGACAGAGCTATTAAATCAAGAAAAATAAAAATATTAATATTATTCTTTTTACTAAAATAGTAAGTTGTAATGATCACACCAATAACTCCTCCATGGAAGGACATACCTCCATTCCAAATCATTAATATTTCAAATATGTTTTGCGAATAATAATTTAGATTATAGAAAAGGACATATCCTAATCTTCCGCCTAATATTATTCCAATAATTATATATGAAATTAAATCGTCAAATAGCAAAGATATTCTGCTATCTTTAATTAAAATTTTTTTACAATATATCCAACCTAAAACAATTCCAAATATATAAGCTAGAGAATACCACCTAATTTCCAGAGAAAATAATTGAAATGCTATAGGATCAAAATTATTGGTAAACATTTTAAATAAATTAATATATGTGTAAAATATATTATTTTAAAAATTAAATAAAATATATGTCAAAATCAGAATTTATAATTGATAAATTAGCCAAGTTATTTGAAAAAGGACTGGTATCATATAATGATTTAAGTAATGAAATTTTGAACATTTTACGATCAAAAAGGGATGAAATTGTATTTAAAATGAAATTAACAAGCAAAGAAGAAACAAATATATTAACCAAAAGAATTGAAGAACTTGAAAAGAAAATTAAAAAACTTGAAAAAAAAAAAACTAGATTGGCAAAGAAATCTTAATTCTTAATCCTCCTAATTTTGATTTTCCTAGTTCTATATTACCTCCATGAGATTTAATTATATCTGAAGAGATTGATAAACCTAAACCAACACTTGATTTTGAATCGTTTCTACTTTTGTCTATTTTGTAAAAAGGTTTAAAAACATTTTCATATTCTTCTTCTGGAATTCCAGGACCATCATCATTAATGGTTATAAAAATATTTTTTTTAAGTTTTTCATTTTTTATATCAACTATTTTTGCATACTTTAAGGCATTGCCAATTAAATTATCCAAACATCTTTGAATTAAATTTTTTCTTCCATTAAAAAAAATTTTTTCTTTTTGCTCAAGATTAATTTTTGGATTTTCATATTTTGATATAATTTTAAAAATTAAATCCGATATATCAAATAATTCACTTCTATCTGTTGATGTTGATTTTGAAAATTGTAAATACTCATTTAACATTTTTTCCATTTCATCTATATCTTCTGATAGTTTATTTGAAATTTCTTTATCTTTAATTAAAGCCAATTTTAATTTTATTCTTGTTAATGGAGTTCTTAAATCATGACTAATCCCTGAAAGCATTTCTGATCTTTGATTTAAGTGTCTAATTATTCTTTTTCTCATTCTTTCAAATTCATATCCTGCCTGTCTTATTTCCAATGCTCCCGATGGCACATATTCTCCTATATCTTCTCCTCGACCAAATTTTTCAGACGCATTTGCAAGTTTAATAATTGGTCTTGTTTGGTTTTTTAAAAAAAGTAATGCTACCGCAACCATCAACAAAGCTGGCAAAGTTATCCAAAGAGCAAAAACTCTTGCAGATGCACTTGTGAGTCTATTTCTTGGAATAAAAAATTGGAAATATCCATCCTTATATTTAATTTTAAGATCTACAAGATACTTATATGAAGTTGTATCATACCAATATTCCAAATTTTTTGATTTTAATTCTCGTCTTAAAGATCGATCTATGGGACTATACCATCTATCTTCCAGTTTTTCTGGTAGAGCTTTATTTTTTACATACTTAATATTAAATTTTAAATGTTTTTTAAAAATAACAATAACAAATTCTTTATTAGTTTCATCGTTATCATATGCATCAATAAATGTTTTAACCTCTGACACCAGAGCCCTTGTCATTCCTTTAGTAGTTTTAATCCATAAACTGTCTAAAAAAACTATTGATATTGTAATTTGTAAAATAATTATAGGCATAGCAACAATTAAAAGACCCCTATAAAATAGTTGTTTGGGTAATAAATTTTTAATTATTTTATTCAATCCAGAGAACATATCCTTCTCCTCTTATAGTTTGAAGATATTTAGGATTTTTTGGATCCAATTCTATTTTTTTTCTTAATCTTGTTATAATAACATCAATAGATCTTTCCTTTTCTAAATTTATAATTTTTCCAATTTCATCTCTAGAAAATATTTTTCCTGGTGAACTAATCATTCTTTCAAGTATTACTTTTTCAGTATTATTTATTTTGTATTCTTTATCTTTATTTAAGATTTGATTTTTGTTTAGGTCTATAGTTATATTATCAAATTCAATAATTCTTTTGATGCTTTTACTTTTCGTTTTTTCTAAAATATTCTTTATTCTTAGAACTAATTCCTTTGGTTCGAAAGGTTTAGGTAAATAATCATCGGCTCCAGTTTCCAACCCAGCTACTCTTTCCGATGACTCTCCTTTTGCAGTAAGTAATATTATTGGTGTATTTATTTTATTTTTGTTTTCTTCAGTAAATTCTAGACCCGTTTTACCAGGCATCATTATATCTAACACAATCAAATCAAACTTTATTATTTGGACTTTAAGACTTGCATCTTCTGCACTATTTGAAGTTGTAACTAAAAAATTATTTTCATTTAAATATTGTTTTACTAGATTTCTTATGCCCTCATCATCATCAACAACTAAAATATGTCCATCAAAATTATTCATTAATTATTTTATTTAATATATTATTAAAATATAAAACTTCTTTCGAATTAGATTTAATAAGTGCCTTATATATTCTTTTTTTTTGAATTGAAAAAATCTCATTAAAAAGTTTTGAACCTTTTTCACTTAAGTATACATGTTTAATTCTTGTATCTTTATTATCTTTTTTAAATATTATTACATCTAAATCAATTAAATCCTTTAAAACTCTATTTAAGCTTTGTTTTGTTACTTTAAGTTTTTTTAGTAAGCCAGAAATAGTAATTCCTTCATATAACGATATCAAATGCATTACCTTATGGTGAGCTATACCAAGCGAATATTTGTCAAGTACGTTTTTGGCGTCTGAAAAGGTTTCGCGGTATGTTGTAAAAATTTTTTCTACAAATTCTTTTAGTTGTTGATCTTTTAAATATAATTGTTCCTTCATAATTGGTAAGTTATATTGACATATTATATATACAAAGATATTTTTTCATAAAAAAAAATTATGGTTCCTTTCGATAAAAGATCTGGAAAAATTTGGTATAACAACGATCTGGTAAATTGGGAAAGTGTCAAATTCCACGTTTTAAGCCATGGGTTGCATTATGGTAGTTGTGTCTTTGAAGGCTTAAGAGTTTATGATGGTGAAATCTTTAAACTAGAAGAGCATACCGACAGACTTTATCACTCTGCTAATAGAATGGATATTAAAATTCCTTATTCAAAAGATGAAATTAATAATGCTACAAAAAAAATTGTTTCAACTCAAAATGTTCAAAACGGATATGTTAGACCGTTTGTTTGGAGAGGAAGTGAAATGATGGCAGTTTCAGCACAAAAAACAAAAATACATGTAGCAATAGCAACTTGGGAATGGGGAACTTATTTCGATCCAAAATTAAAAACAGAAGGTATTAAATTAAATATATCAAAATGGAAAAGACCTGCTCCAGATACTATTCCGTGGGATACAAAAGCTTCTGGGCTATATATGATTTGTACTTTATCAAAACACGAGGCCGAAAAACAAGGTTATACTGATTCATTGATGTTAGACCATCAGGGCAATATTGCCGAAGCAACTGGAGCAAATATATTTTTTAAAGATAAAAATGGGGAATTGCATACTCCAATTCCAGATTCTTTTTTAGATGGAATTACAAGGAGAACTGTAATTGAGATTGCTAAATCTAAAAATATAAAAATAAATGAGAGAAAAATATCTCCAAAAGAACTTTCTGATTTTGAGGGATGTTTTTTAACAGGTACTGCAGCGGAGATAACACCCATATCAAAAATTGCAAAACATACTTATAAAGTATGTAATCTTATTTTAGATCTATCTGCCAGTTATGATAAATTAGTAAGAAAAAAGAAAGCAGCTTAATCTTTTTGATCTTCTGATATTGCATGATCTATTCCTTTTCTTAAATATTCATATCCGGTATACAAAGTTAAAAAAGAAGAAAGCCACAACAAAATAATACCAATTGTTTGAGCATTGTAATCTTGAAAATTAATAACTTTATTTCCAGTTTCTCCTGTTAACAAAATTGATATAGAAAACATTTGTAGAAAAGTTTTAGTTTTTGCTAAGTTTGACACTGGAAGATGAATCTTTCCTTTTGCTAGAAATTCTCTTAATCCTGAAATTAATATTTCTCTTGTTAAAATTATTATTGCCGCAATTACTTCATAGTTTTTAATTGTTCCATCCATGACAAGAAGAATTAGCGCAGTGGCTACAATAATTTTATCAGCTATTGGATCTAAAAGTTCTCCAAGTTTAGATTCTTCCTTGTACATTCTCGCTAATAGACCATCTAAAAAATCTGTAAAAGAAGCTATTAGAAATAATGCAAATGGAATGACATCCCCATAAAATCCAGGTAGATAAAAAGTAATTACAAATATAGGAACGATTATTATCCTACCAATTGTCAAATAATTTGGAATTTTAATTTTCATTCGTGGAAATAATTATATATTTTTTTTGCTACTTTTTCCTCAACTCCATTAACCGATTTTATTTCATCAAGGCTTGCAGATTCAACTGCTCTTGCAGATCCAAAATGGTTTAAAAGTGCTCTTTTTCTCATAGATCCTATACCTTGTATTTGATCCAAAAGAGATTTGCTAATACCTTTTTTCCTTTTTGCTCTATGGGCGCTTATTGCAAATCTGTGTGCCTCATCTCTGATTCTTTGAAGAAAAAATAAAGTAGGGTCATTTTTTTCAAATTTAAATTCTTTACCATTATAGTAAAATGTTTCATTTC
Organism: uncultured Pelagibacteraceae bacterium; assembly: GCA_902513415.1. Next base: position 19,090 of record CABXMS010000002.1, on the reverse strand, counting down.
CACTATTTCTGAATTTGCCCTTTGCCATAGTTATTACAGGAACATCATGTAGACCAAGTTCATTCATTGTTTCTCTAGCTACAGAATATTGTCCTTTTCCGCCATCTATCAATACTAAATCGGGAAAGGTTAGGTAGTTACCTTTTTCCTGCAATGCTCTTTTAAATCTTCTATTTAATACTTCTTTTATCATTCCATAATCATCTTGTTCATTTTTTTGAATTTTAATATTAAATTTTCGATATCTTTTTTTAACAAATCCTTCTTCGCCAAATGTAATTAAAGCGCCCACACTATTTGATCCTTGAATATGACTGTTGTCGTAAACTTCTATTAAATTAACATTAGTTTCTAAATTGAATTTTTTTGACAACTCTTCAAAAAGATCTTTATTATTTTGACTTTCATAAAGTTTTCTATTTAGACTGTCTTTAGCATTTTTAATTGCTAAATTTATTACTTTAAGTTTTGAACCTTTCTTTGCTACAGAAATATTTATTTCTTTTTTTTCTTTTTGGGAAAGTGTTTTTTCAAGCAAAGATCTTTCTGTTATTTCTTCACTCAAAATTATATTTTTTGGTACACTTTTATTTTCATAAAATTGAGCTAAAAAAGAGTTAATAATATTATTCAAATTTTCGTCTGGATCATGTTTTGGAAAAAAAGGTTGATTTCCCCAATTTTGTTTAGATCTATAAAAGAATACTTGAACGCATGTTTTACCAGATTCTTTATAAGCAGCTATTACATCGGCTTCTACCAAGTTTGCTTCATTTATTCTTTGCGAAGACTGAATAATATTTAAAGATTTAATCTTATCTCGCAATATTGTAGCTTTTTCAAAATCTAAATCTTCGCTAGCTTTTTCCATTTGGATAGAAAGATTTTTTTGTATTTTTCTAGATTTTCCCGAAACAAACTCTATTGCGTCAGCAACTGTTTTTTTGTATTCGTTTTCTTTGATGTTTTCAACGCAAGGTCCCGAACATCTTTTGATTTGAAATAATATACAAGGTCTATTGCGATTTTTAAAAACAGTATCATCACATACTCTAAGTTGAAAAATTTTTTGAATCATTTTTATAGTCCAGTTAGCTGAACCTGCGGATGCAAATGGACCGAAGAAAAAACCTTCTTTATTTTTTTTTCCTCTGTGTTTTTTAATTTGCGGCCATTTATCTTTATTACTTATAAATATAAATGGAAACGATTTGTCATCTCTTAATAATATGTTGTATTTAGGTTTGTGTTTTTTAATTAAATTTGCCTCTAATAGCAAAGCTTCACTTTCATTAGATGTTGTTGTTATTTCAATTCTTTTCGTCTGTGACAACATTCTCTCAGTTCTTATGATATGATTTTTTTCAGATATATAGTTCTTTAATCTATTTGGAAGATTTTTTGCTTTACCTACATATAAAATTTCATTTTTAGAATTAAGCATTCTATAAACGCCAGGGAGCTTAGGTATTAAATGGAGTTCTTTTTTTATTACTTCTTTTCCAATATTAGAGCTTTTCATGGCTTCTTTTTTTAGAAATTTGTATACCTACAGATGAACAGTCTTTCATAATTTCTAATTTTTCGATTTGAAGAGTTATTTTATCAATTCTTCTATCTTTAAATAGCTCATCAAAAACATCCTCAGCCAATGTTTCAAGAAAGTTATAATGTTTATTTTTAATTAGTTTTTTAATCAATTTTACAATTTTTGCATAATTAACAATTGATTTGAGATCTTTATCATTTGATGGCTTTTTATCCTCATAGTTTACTTCAAGAGTAAATTTTACTTTTTGAGGCTTTTCTTTTTCAAAATCGTAATATCCAAGTTTTAAATCTAGTATTAGATCTTTTATAAGAATTTTTTTTTCGTAGTTAAATAAACCTTTGTTTTTATCTATTTTAACTATTTTAAGATTATTTTTTTTCATTCTTTCCCTCCCATTATATCGGGTGTTTGCCAGTTTAAACTTTGACCGCTATCAACTGATATCACTTGTCCTGTAATAGATCTATTTTTTATAAAAAAGTCAACAGTATTACAGATCTGTTCAACATCCACTTGTCTTTTAAGGGGGGTTGCCATGTATTGCTTTTTAAAATGTTTTGCAGATTGTCTTTTATTTTTTAAAGTCGGGCCTGGAGCTATTCCGTTTACTCTAATATTTGGTGCGAGGCTCATAGCACTTGTTTTAGTAAGAGTATAAAGTCCAGTTTTACTTATAGTGTATGAAAAGAAGTAGGGAGTTAGTTTGAAAACTCTTTGATCAATAATATTAATTATATTGTTATTTTTTCCTCTTATATTTTTAGCAAATGCTTTTGATAATAGTGCCGGTGTTCTTAAATTTGTTCTTAAATGACGTCCCCAACTATCAGTCGTAAAATTTTCAAGTTTATCATTTTCAAAAAGTGAAGCATTGTTAATTAAACAATCAAAATATTTTAATTTAGATTTAGCAAATTTTAATATTTTGTTTACATCTGTCTCTTTGCTTAAATCACCTTTAACCAAATATACTTTTGTTTTATTTTTTGATAATTCTTTCTTTAATTTTTCTGCATTAGATTTCGATTCATTGTAGTGAATTACTATTTCTACTCCAGGACCTGATAGCTTTCTTGATATTGCAGCTCCAATTCTTGTGGCACCCCCAGTAATAATTATTTTATTTGCTTCCATTTTTTCTTTCCTTTTTGTGCTCTCGTCCCCGGCATTCCCATAGTTGATCTTCCTTTAGGATAAATTTTATTATTTTGACTGTACTTTTTTACTTTTGGATTAAGTGTAATCTCTAATTCAGTACTTTCAAGTTTTCTAATTTCATCTCTAATTTTTGCTGCTTCTTCAAATTCTAGGTTACTTGCGGATTCTTTCATCTTTTTATTTAAAGCTTTAAGGTGTTTTTTAAGATTTCCTCCAATATTTTCTGCAGTTCCAACTTTTACATAGTCTTTCTCATAAGCACTTTCTAAAATATCAGTAATTTCTTTCCTGATTGTAGTGGCGCTAATTTTATTTTTTTTGTTATATTCTAGTTGAATATTTCTTCTTCGATCTGTTTCCTTAATAGCTTTTTTAATACTTTTAGTTTCTTTGTCGGCATACAATATTACTCTACCATCCAAATTTCTTGCAGCTCTTCCGATTGTTTGAATTAACGATGTTTCAGATCTTAAAAAACCTTCTTTATCAGCATCTAATATTCCAACCAATGCACACTCAGGTATATCAAGACCTTCTCTTAACAAATTAATTCCAACCAAAACATCAAATACACCCAATCTTAAATCTCTCATGATTTCTATTCTTTCAAGAGTGTCTATATCAGAATGCAAATATCTAACTTTAACTCCATTTTCATGAAGATATTCTGTTAAATCTTCAGCCATTTTTTTTGTTAAAGTTGTAACTAGCACTCTATGATTTTTTTCAATTGTTTTTTTGCACTCATGCATTAAATCATCAACTTGGTTTTTGGCAGGTTTAACTTCTACTGGTGGATCAATTAATCCTGTGGGTCTTATTACTTGGTCTATAAATTTTCCTTTAGTTTGTTCCAGTTCCCATGGTCCAGGAGTTGCCGATACAAATACTGTTTGGGTTCTCATTAAATCCCACTCTTCAAATTTTAATGGTCTGTTATCCATGCATGAAGGAAGTCTAAAACCATACTCAGCCAAAGTACTTTTTCTCGATCTGTCACCCTTAAACATTCCATTTAGCTGAGGAACAGTTACATGAGACTCATCCACAAATATTAAAGTGTTATCAGGAAAGTATTCAAAAAGAGTAGGAGGTGGCTCTCCAGGTTTTCTTCCAGATAAAAATCTTGAGTAATTTTCAATTCCAGCACAAGATCCAGTTGCTTGAATCATTTCCAAATCAAATTTAGTTCTTTCTTCTAATCTTTGAGCTTCAAGTAATTTATTGTCTGCTTTATGTTTTATTAGCGTTTCTTCTAATTCTTTTTTTATATTTATTATTGCTTGGTCAATAGTTGGTTTAGGCGTTATGTAGTGGCTGTTGGCATAAATTTTTATTAAATTTAATTCCCTCACCTGATCTCCGGTTAATGGATCAAACTCTTCTATTTTTTCGAGTTTATCTCCAAATAAACTAAGTCTCCACGCTCTATCTTCTAAATGAGATGGAAAAATTTCTAAATATTCTCCTCTAGCTCTGAATGTGCCTCTGTAGAAATTTTGATCATTTCTTTTATATTGTAAATTAACTAATGATTTAATTATTTGCTCTCTATTAAATTCATTATTTTTTTTAAGAGTTAAAGTCATTTTGCTATAAGCTTCAACTGAACCAAGTCCATATATACAAGAAACGCTTGCAACAATTAAAACATCATCTCTTTCGAGAAGAGATCTTGTCGCTGAGTGTCTCATCCTATCAATCTGTTCATTTATGGAAGCCTCTTTTTCTATGTATGTATCTGATCTAGGAACATATGCTTCCGGAGTATAATAATCATAATATGAAACAAAATATTCAACTGCGTTATCAGGAAAAAAACTTTTCATCTCACCATAAAGTTGAGCCGCTAAAGTTTTGTTAGGTGCCAATATTAGCGCAGGTCTATTTGTCTCCTCAATCACTTTAGCCATTGTAAAAGTTTTTCCAGAACCTGTTACTCCCAACAGAACTTGATTAAATTCTCCTTTTTTTGAACTTTTAACTAATTTTTTTATTGCTTCTGGCTGATCACCCGCTGGCTTAAAATCAGACTTTATTTTAAATTTTTTACCACCTTCCAGTTTTCCATTTATTTCTGGATTTTTACTTTGAATATCTGTAATTAAATCTTGATAAGTATTTTGCATAAAGTAAACAAGGTATTAGAATATTAATATTTTTCAATGAGCATTATATCTGACAGTTTAAAAAGAATAAAACCATCACCAACTATTGCGGTAACTCAAAAAGCAAGAGAGTTAAGAGCAGCGGGAAAAGACGTAATAGGACTAGGGGCAGGAGAGCCAGATTTTGATACACCAGATAATATCAAAGATGCAGCAATAAAAGCGATTAAAGATGGAGATACCAAATATACTGCCGTTGATGGAACGACCGAATTAAAAAAAGCGATTGTTGATAAGTTCAAAAGAGAAAATAATTTAAATTACTCAACCGAACAGATAACGGTTGGAACAGGGGGAAAGCAAGTTCTATACAATGCATTCATGGCAACCCTAAATAAAGGTGAGGAAGTAATAATTCCAGCACCTTTTTGGGTTTCTTACCCTGACATGGTCTTGTTAGCTGGCGGAAAACCAAAAATAGTTAAATGTGATGAAAAAGATGGATTTAAATTAACTCCTGATAAACTTAAGAAAGCTATTTCAAAAAAAACTAAATGGTTGATTTTAAACTCACCATCAAATCCTACTGGAGCAGGTTACACAAAAAACGAGATAGAAGATCTGGCAAAAATATTAATAAAAAGTAAAAAAGTACATATTTTAAGCGATGATATCTATGAACATATTAAATATGATAATTTTAATTTTTTTACCATTGCTCAGATTTCCAAATTAAAAGATAGAACATTAACCATGAATGGTGTTAGCAAATCTTACGCAATGACTGGTTGGAGAATTGGCTATGCAGCAGGCCCAACAGAAATAATTAAAGCTATTAGAAAAATTCAATCTCAATCAACGTCAAACCCTTCATCTGTTAGCCAAGCTGCTGCAGTGGAAGCTTTAAATGGCACACAAGATTTTATTCAAGAAAGATCTGATGCTTTTAAAGAAAGAAGAGATTTTGTTGTTAAAAGTTTAAATAATATAAAAGGCATAAGTTGTTTGACTCCTAATGGAGCATTTTATGTATTTCCAAGTTGTAAGCAGTTGTTAGGAAAAAAAACAAAACTAAAAACAGACTCAGACTTTGTAGAAAAATTACTTGAAAAAGCAAATGTTGCAGTTGTTCAAGGCTCTGCTTTTGGCTTAGATGGTTATTTTAGAATTTCATATGCCACTTCCATGGAAAAACTTAAAGTTGCTATGGAAAGAATAAAGTCTTTCTGTGAAAATTTATATTAATTTAGTGTGATAAAAACTTTTCCGCTTCTAGCGCAGCCATACATCCCATTCCTGCAGCGGTTACAGCTTGTCTAAATATTTTGTCTTTAACATCGCCCGCAGCAAAAACTCCTGGTATGTTTGTTTCTGTTGAGTCTGGTTTTGTTATTAAATAACCATCTTTATCCATATTTAATTGATCTTTGAATAATTGTGTTGCGGGATCATGTCCAATAGCAATAAAAAGACCATCTATTTTTAAATCTTTTATATCATTAGTTTTTACATTTTTAATTTTTAAACCTTTAACATTTTTTGGCTCTTCATCACCAACCACTTTCTCAACAACACTATCCCAAATAATTTCAATCTTTTTATTGTTCATTAATTTTTTTTGAAGCATTTTTTCTGCTCTAAGAGAATCTCTTCTGTGAATTAATTGAACTTTTGAAGCAAACTTTGTTAAAAACATTGCCTCTTCTACCGCAGCATTTCCTCCACCAACAACAGCTACAGTTTTATCTTTAAAGAAAAAACCATCACATGTTGCGCATGCAGAAACGCCAAATCCTCTAAATTTTTGTTCAGACTCAATATTTAACCATCTTGCTTGAGCTCCAGTTGAAATGATAATTGAATCAGCAGTATATTTTTCCCCACCATCTCCTACTGCTTCAAATGGTTTTGATTTTAAATTTATTGATGAAATATGATCTTCGATCATTTCTGTTCCAACAGCTTTTGCTTGTTCTTTCATCTGTTCCATTAACCACGGTCCTTGAATAACTTTTGAAAATCCAGGATAATTTTCTACATCTGTAGTAGTGGTTAATTGTCCTCCTGGTTCCATTCCCGAAACCATAATTGGTTTAAGCATTGCTCTTGCAGCATAAACCGCAGCTGTGTATCCAGCTGGGCCAGATCCAATTATTAACACTTTTGTGTGTTTTGTTGGATTTTGATTCATATCAAAGCTATATAGTAATTAATGACTAAATTAAAAGGCTTATTGTTAACAGAAGGAATGCATGGAATGATTAGCCAAGTAGAAGGTTTAGCTAAAGCATTAGATTTAGATTATTTTCACGAAAAAATTGAATTAAATAATTTTTGGAAAGCTTTACCTCCAAAATTAACACCTGTTAATAAATTTGTATTTAAAAATAAAATTACTAAAGATTTTGACGTCATTATTTCTTGCGGAAGAAAAAGTATAATTCCATCAATATATTTAAAAAGAAATTCCTCAAAAAAAATAATTAATATTCATATTCAAAATCCAAAAGTTTCTTTAGGCAACTTTGATTATGTAATAATTCCAGAGCACGACGAAATTGTAGGAAAGAATGTAATAACAACAAAAGGAGCCATACATTATCTTACTATTGATGAAATTAAAATTAATGAAGATTATTTAAAAAATAAAGTAGATAAAAATAAAAATATATTAACTTTGATATTGGGTGGTCCAACAAAGCATTATAAATATACAGATCAAAATATAAGTGAAATATTTTCAAAAGTAATTAGTGCATGTAGGTCTAATAATTCTCAAATCATAGTTATTCCTTCCATTAGAACACCAAAATCAACTATTGAATTAGCAAAAAAAACTTTTGGTTCGCAAAATCTAGTTATAGATAGCGTTGACAAGAAAGCTTATTTGTCCAGTTTGGCATTATCAAATTATATAGTTGTTACGTGTGACTCTAGTTCCATGATATCCGAGGCTGCAATCACTGGAAAACCTATATATATAGCTCAAATAGAACCTTCAAAAAATGATTATAGATTTAAAAAATTTAGAGAATTGTTTAAAAGTTTAAATATTGTAAAAGATTTAAATGATAAATTAGAAAATTGGTCCTATGGAAGTTTGGACGAAACAAATAGAGTGGCAAAAGAAATAAAAAAAAAAATAATATAAAATGTCATTTTTAAATTCAATACTTAATAATTCAAAAAAATTTGACGATCCCTTTACACATTGGGAACTTAACGAACCATTAACTGAAGGCTCTATCAATGAAATTATTAGGGCCGAAATAGATAATCCAGTTAAACATAATTTAAATTATGATGGAACGAGAGCAATTGATGGAGGTGAAGGAGAATTTAGAAAAGGAATATCTGATGGAGGAAAAGCTTTAAAATTTAGATGTTTCATAAATAAAAATAATTCAAAAAATTTTCCAAATCTAACAAAATTTATTAATGAGCTTCAACAAAAAGAAACATATAAAAAAGTCTCAGAATTAATAAATAAAGATCTTTCCAATTCGTATGTAAGAGTAGAAGTAATTTGTGATAGAGAAGGTTTTTGGTTGAAACCTCATTGTGATATTAAAGAAAAATTAATTTCATGCTTACTCTTTGTTAATAGATCTAATGAAGACGAAAGCTTAGGAACAGATTTTTATGATAAAAATTTGAATAAAGTAAAAACACTTTCATATAAAGATAATTATGGATATTTTTTTTCAAGCGGACCAAATACTTGGCACGGTATGGAAAAAAAGAAAATTGTAAAGGAAAGACGTTGTTTGCAAGTAAATTATGTTACTTTTAAAACTGACTGGAAGGTTGAGATTTAGATTTCTTGCAAAGGTTTGACCGTAACTATTTTTGATTTTAAAGATTTTATTGCATTTAAACAAGCGTAAGCAGTTGACATATTAGTACAATATGGAACTTTGTTGACAAGCGTTGCTCTTCTTAACGATGTTGAGTCTTGAATACGATATGCTCTTTTTCCTCCTCCAGTATTTATTACCAAGGCAATTTTTTTTGCATTTAATATATCAACCACATGAGGTGATCCACCACTAACTTTATTTATTTTTTTACATTTAATTTTATTATTTTTTAAGAAGTTTGCCGTGCCTTCTGTACCGCATATTGTAAAATTTAATTTAAGCAACTGTTTTGCAAGATCTACACCTTCTTTTTTATGTTTATCTTTAAGAGAAATAAAAGCTAATCCTTTAGTTGGTAAAGAATTATCTGCTGCGATTTGACTTTTGGCATACGCTAAACCAAAATCTTTATCCAGGCCCATTACTTCTCCAGTTGATTTCATTTCAGGGCCCAACAAAACATCAACATTTGGAAATTTGTTAAATGGAAAAACAGCTTCTTTAACAGCAAACATGCCTTTGTTTTTATTTTTTAAATTAAATTTTGATAATTTTTCACCAGCCATTATTCTTGATGCAATTTTAGCGAAAGGAATACCTTTTGCTTTCGAAACAAAAGGAACGGTTCTACTGGCTCTTGGGTTAACTTCAATAATATAAATTTCATCATTTTTAATTGCAAATTGAACATTCATAAAACCTTTAATTTTTAATGCTAAAGCTAATTTTTTTGTTTGGTTTTTTATTTCATCAATTAGTTTTTGTTTAATCGCAACAGGAGGAATACAACATGCTGAGTCTCCAGAATGTATACCAGCTTCTTCGATATGTTGCATTATACCTGCAACAAAAACATCCTTTCCATCTGAAATAGCATCAACATCTACTTCCATTGCATTATTTATGAATTTATCAATTAATATTGGATTATTTTCTGCAGCTTTGAATGCCTCTTCAACAAAATCTTTAAGTTGATTTTTTTCATGAACTATTTCCATTGCTCTTCCACCCAGCACATAAGAAGGTCTAACAACCAAAGGCAATCCAATTTTTGAAGCGACTTTTATTGCTTCACTGTATGTTTTGGCAATTCCGCTATTAGCTTGTTTTAATTTTAATTTTATTAAAAGTTTTCTAAATCTATCTCTGTCTTCTGCAAGATCAATTGAAGAATATTGAGTTCCTATTATTGGTAATGAATTTTCATTTAAAAATTTTGCAAGTTTAATAGGAGTTTGGCCACCAAATTGTGCAATTATCCCTACTAAGCTTCCTTTTGACTTTTCTTTCAAAATTATGTTGTGAACATACTCTTCTATTAATGGTTCAAAATACAATCTGTCGCTTGTGTCATAATCAGTTGAAACAGTTTCTGGATTACAATTGATCATTATTGTCTCAAAACCAGCATCTCTTAAGGCATAACTTGCCTGGCAACAGCAATAATCAAATTCAATTCCTTGACCAATTCTATTTGGTCCGCCACCTAAAATAATAATTTTCCTTTTTGTAGATGGGTTAGCTTCACACTCACTTTTTATAGAAAAATTTCTTTGGTATGTTGAATACATGTAAGGTGTGTAAGATTTAAATTCAGCTGCACAAGTATCAACTTTTTTATAAACAGGAAAAACCTTAAGAGCCACTCTTCTTGATCTAATTAGCTTTTCATTAGTTTTAGCAAGATAAGCAATTTTTTTATCTGAAAATCCTACAGATTTTAATTTATTAAATTCGTTAAAACTTTTTGGTATTCCCCCTTTTTTTAATTGATTTTCAAAATCAACAATTTCTTTTATTTGACCCAAAAACCATGGATCAATACCAGATAATTTATATATTTTTTTTAAATCTATTTTTTTTCTTATGGCTTCAGCAACTAAAAGCAATTTATTTGGAATGTTTATCTTTAGTTTTTTTTCAATTTGTTTTTTGTTTAAATTAAATATTTTATCCAACCCTGACAAACCAATTTCAAGAGAAATGAGGGCTTTCTGTAAAGATTCTTTGAAGTTTCTTCCTATAGCCATTGCCTCACCCACAGATTTCATAGATGTTCCTAAGACAGCCGGACTTTGAGAAAATTTTTCAAAAGTAAATCTTGGAACTTTAGTTACAACATAATCTATAGTTGGTTCAAATGACGCTGGGGTTGTTTTTGTTATTTCATTTTTCAACTCATCAAGCGTGTAACCAACAGCTAATTTTGCTGCAACTTTTGCAATTGGAAACCCAGTTGCCTTTGATGCCAATGCCGAAGATCTTGAAACTCTAGGATTCATTTCAATTATGACCATTCTTCCATTCTTAGGATTAATTGCAAACTGAACATTAGAACCTCCGGTCTCAACTCCAATTTTTCTTAAACATGCTATAGATGCGTTTCTCATAATTTGGTACTCTTTATCAGTAAGTGTTAAAGCAGGAGCAACTGTAACAGAGTCCCCAGTGTGAATTCCCATTGGATCAACATTTTCAATAGAGCAAATAATTATACAATTATCTTTTTTATCTCTAACGACTTCCATTTCAAATTCTTTCCATCCTTCCAAACATTCTTCCACAAGTACTTGATTAACTGGAGACGCTCTCAACCCTTCTTTAATAATATTAAAAAATTCTTTTTGTGATTTGGCAATACCACCCCCAAGTCCGCCTAAAGTAAAAGACGGTCTTATAATTGCGGGTAAACCAATTTTTCTTAAACTTTTCTTAACTTGTTTTATATTATTTATTATTTCAGATTTTGGTAAATCAAGTCCAATATCTGACATATTTTTTCTAAATTTTTTTCGATCCTCGGCATTTGCAATTGCTTTTGATTTTGCTCCAATAAGTTCTATTTTGTATTTTTTTAGCAATCCAATTTTTTCTGCTTTAATGGCCAAATTCAAAGCCGTCTGGCCACCCATTGTTGGCAATATTGCGTCTGGTTTTTCTTTTTTTATAATTTTTTCTAAAATCTCTATAGTTATAGGTTCGATATATGTTTTATCAGCAACTCCAGGATCGGTCATTATAGTTGCTGGATTAGAGTTAATTAATATAACTTTGTAACCTTCATCTTTAAGTGCCTTACAAGCTTGAGTGCCTGAATAATCAAATTCACAAGCCTGACCAATTATAATTGGTCCTGCACCAACAACTAATATTTTATTTATATCTTTTCTTTTTGGCATTTTTTTTTACTTCGTTCATGAATTGTTTAAATAAATAGTGGCTGTCCTGTGGACCTGGATTTGATTCTGGATGATATTGAACAGAAAAAACAGGTTTGTTTTTTAATTTTATTCCTTCAATACAGTCATCAAATAACGATTTATGAGTAATCTCAACATTTTTTGATAAACTTTCTTTTACAATTTCAAATCCATGATTTTGGCTTGTAATTTCAACCTTATTGTTAATTAAATTTTTAACAGGATGATTGGCTCCTCTATGACCCAGTTTCATTTTTATTGTTTTAGCATTTAAAGATAGAGCTAAAATTTGATGGCCAAGACAAATTCCAAAAATTGGTATATTGCTTTTGATTAATTCTTTTATTATTGAAATTGCATATTTTCCTGTAGCTGATGGGTCTCCAGGACCATTTGATAAAAATATTCCATGGGGGTTAAGTTTTAAAATTTCATTAGCACTTAAATCACATGGAACTACAATTACTTCACAACCAAAATTTGAAAAATATCTTAATATATTTTTTTTAATACCATAATCAATTGCAACAATTTTATATAATTTATTATTATTTTTTTTATAACCATATTTTTTATTCCAAGTTTTGTATCCTTGCCAAATATATTTTTTATTAGTGGTAACATCTTTTGCAAGATCCATTCCTTTTAATCCAGGCCACTTCATTGCTTTATTAATTAATTTTTTTAAATTAAAATTACCTTTTTTATTGTTGGAAATTGTTCCTTTGGGAGCACCTTTATCTCTAATAAAATTTGTTAGATTTCTTGTGTCTAATCCAGTTATCCCAACAATTTTATGTTTTTTAAGCCATAAGTCTAAGTTTTTTAAAGATCTGTAATTTGATGGATCTGTAATTTCTGAGTTGAATATAACTCCCCTAGTCCATATCGTATTTGACTCGTAGTCTTCATTATTTGTTCCAACATTTCCTATGTGTGGAAAAGTAAAATTTATTATTTGTCCAGCATAAGAGGGGTCAGAAATTATTTCTTGGTAACCAGTTATAGAAGTATTAAAACAAACTTCTCCAGTCGCAGTACCTTCATAACCAATTCCAACACCTTTGAAGATATGTTTGTCTTCAAGAACTAAAACGCCTGGGGAATATTTGTGATTTATTTTAGAGTTTACTTTTTGTTTTTTGATCAATTACAACTCATGAGTTAAAGGTTAATACAATAAAACCTAAATTTCCGCAACCGGTGTAATATAAATTTTTAAAAAAACAATTTTTCTTTTTGAACAAAATTGTCTATAGGATAAGTTAAAATTATGTCGCTCAGGGATAAAATCGATAATGACTACAAAAGTTCCTTAAAATCTAAAGATAAAAACAAAATATCAACTTTAAGGTTAATTTTGTCAGCTATAAAGGACCTGGATATATCTAACAGATCGGGGCCAAATAAAAAGAAAACAGATGATGATGATATAAAAAAACTAATAAAAAAAATGATAAAACAAAGAAGCGAATCGATAGAGTTATATAATAAAAGCAACAGATCTGATTTGCTTGAAGTTGAGAAAAATGAGGTAAATATTTTATCATCCTATCTACCTAAACAAATGTCTGAAGACGAAACAAAAAAAATATGTAAGGAGACAATTGATAAAATTGGAGCTGCAAGCATAAAAGATATGGGCAAAGTAATGGGCGAATTAAAAAAAAATTATTCTGACACTATAGATTTTTCAAAAGCAGGAACAATAATAAAAGAATTTTTAAATAAATAATGAAATATCCAAAAGAATATATAGATGAAATTAAAAATAGACTGAAAGTTTCTACGGTTGTTTCCAAAAGTGTAAATTTAAAAAAAAGAGGAAAAGAATTTGTAGGCTTATCCCCATTTAAAACTGAAAAAACACCATCTTTTACAGTTAATGATGAAAAAGGTTTTTTCCACTGCTTTAGTAGTAGTGAACACGGCAATGTTTTTGATTTTTTGATGAAAACTCAAAATTTAAAATTTGGAGAAACAGTAAAAATATTAGCAAACATGGCCGGCATGAGACCATATACTTTTTCTAAATCAGATGAAATTAGAGAAAAAAAATTTCAAACATATATTTCAATTTATTCAAAATATGTAGACCACTTTCACAATGAATTAATTGAAAATGAATCTTATAAAAGTATTCGTGAATATGTTAAAAGTAGAAATCTAACTATAAATGAAGTTAAAAAATTTAAAATTGGTTATGTAGATAAGAATCCTAATTTTTATGAAAAATTAATAAAAGATTATAGCGAATTAGATATAAAAGAATCTGGTCTATTTTATTTTGATGAAAAGAAAAAAATAAACATAGAAAGATTTAAAGATAGAATTATCTTTCCAATAAATAATATTTCTGGCAAACCTATTGCAATTGGTGGAAGAACTTTAAATCAAACAAACTATATTGCCAAATATATTAATTCTCCAGAAACAATATTTTATAAAAAAGGTTCAAATTTATATAATTTGGATATAGCAAGAAAATTTTCAAACATATTAGAAAATGTTTATGTTGTAGAAGGATATATGGATGTAATAGCTTTAAATAAATATAAAGTTGAAAATGCTGTTGCAAATTTAGGGACAGCTTTAACAAGTAAGCAAATACAGGTTTTGAATCAATTTTTTAATCACACCATTATATGTTTCGATGGAGATAGTAGCGGATACAAAGCTGCCCTAAGAGCTGCAGAAAACTTAATACAAGAACTGCAGCCAGATAAAAATATTTCTTTTTTATTTCTACCTGAAAAAGAAGATCCTGATACATTTATTAATAAGAATGGAAAAGATAATTTTATTAAATATACTGAAGAGAATTTAAATTCAATTTATAGTTTTTTATTTCAACACTACAAAAATGAAACTGATGGGACTCCTTCTTCTCATGCAAAATTTGAAAAAAAACTTAGATATATAGCTAATTCAATCAAAGACGAATTTATTAAAAAATATACTTTGGAATATTTTTTGGAAAAAATAAATGAATTGACACCAAACTTAAGAAATTTTTCAAAAAATAATTTCAAAAAAGTACAAAAAACTCTAAGCTCAACAAAAAAACATTTTGATGAAACAAAATCTTTAACTCAAGCTGAACTTAAAGAATTTTCATTTTTGTATTTATTGTTAAATAATCTTGAAACAACAAAAATAAACTTAAACCAAATTCAAAAAGTAAAACTCTTTACTAAAGAAAATCAGTTAGTATTTGAACAAATTCTAAAAGATCTAAACAAAGTAGAAGATAATGATAATTTATCATCAAACATTGATCCCGAAATAATAAAAAGGATTAATAAATTTGCATCAATAAAGTATATTTTAAAAAGTTCAAAAAATGACCAGAACAAAATAATGTATTTGCTAGAAGAGATTATTAAGGATCTAAAAAACTATGAGCTCGAAAGAAGAATTGAAGAACTAGAATCGAAGTTTTCTGAAGATTTAAGCGAAAGCACTTTTAATGAAATAAAAGAATTAAAAAAATTACAAAAAGTCAATTAATTGGCATATTTTTTGAATGGATTTTTTTAAAATTGTCATTATATAAGTCTTCCTAACTTTTAAATTGTGGAACGAATAATTACTAAATCATTTGCTAGACTAATGGGGCGCGGGCTTCATAGAGGATTTATTACTCACGAAGAGCTGAATAAATCTTTAGGAAAAAGAAATTTATCTCCTTCTAATTTAGAACAAGCCTTTATTCATATTTTAGATGGAAAAATCACTTTAGTAGAAAAAAAATCTGATTTTAAAGTCTTAAGGAAAAAAGAATCCTCGTCTAAGGAGGAAGGCAAGTCCATAGAAAAAAGCGATGACCCTATAAGAATGTATTTAAGAGAGATGGGAGGAGTCGAACTTCTATCAAGAGAAGGAGAAATTGCAATTGCCAAAAGAATAGAAGCAGGAAAAGATGTGATGCTAAATGCACTTTCTCAAAGCCCAATAACGGCTCAACAATTTTTCGAATGGAATAAAAAATTACAAAATGATGAAATACTTGTAAGAGAAATTATTGATATAGACACAAATTATATGGAGGATGAAGATACATCAGCTAATTCTAAACAAAAAAAATCAGAAACAGATTCAAATCAACAAGAAACTAACACAACCACAGAAGATAACTCAGATGATGAATTTAATCCAACGCTTGCGGCAATGGAAAGTGAGATAAAACCAAAAGTATTACAAACTGTAAATATACTTACCAGAGAATATAATAAATTAATAAAATATCAAAAAGAGAAATTAGATTGTGCTTTAAATTCAATAATTTTTTCAAACTCTAAAGAAAAAAATTACAAAAAAATAGTTGAAAATATTCTTGATAATATAAAATCTTTACAATTGTCACCATCAGTTCTCGAGATATTGGTGCAGAGACATTACATAGAGAATAAAAAAATTATTTCACTTGAGGGCAATTTATTAAGACTAGCGCTGAATAGCAATATTGGTAGAGATGAATTTATAAAATTTTATTTGGGTAATGAAATAAATCCAAATTTAAAATCTTTTTTAGATACAAATGAAGTATGGAAAAAATTCTTTCAAAAAAATAAAGATGAATTTAAAAATATTAGGGAAAGACTAATAGAAATTAGTCATAAACTTGGAATATCCGTTACAGACTATAAAAAATTAGTAAGCAGGGTTCAAAAAGGTGAAAAGGAGTCTAGAATTGCAAAAAAAGAAATGGTTGAAGCAAATTTAAGACTTGTTATATCAATTGCAAAAAAATACACAAATAGAGGGTTGCAATTTTTAGATTTAATTCAAGAAGGTAATATTGGATTAATGAAAGCTGTTGATAAATTTGAGTATAGAAGGGGTTATAAGTTTTCTACTTATGCAACTTGGTGGATACGACAAGCAATCACAAGATCAATTGCTGACCAAGCAAGAACAATAAGAATTCCTGTACACATGATTGAAACAATTAATAAAATTGTAAGAACTCAAAGATTAATTTTAAGTGAATTTGGAAGAGAGGCAACTCCCGAAGAGCTTGCAAAAAAACTAAGAATGCCTTTAGAAAAAGTTAGAAAAGTATTAAAAATTTCAAAAGAACCAGTTTCTCTTGAAAAGCCAGTTGGAGATGAAGAGGACAGCAGCTTAGGTGATTTTATTGAAGACACCAAAGCTCTTGCGCCACTTGAACAGGCAATTAAATCAAATTTAAGTGAAGCTACTACAAAAATTCTATCAACATTAACGCCAAGAGAAGAAAGAGTATTAAGAATGAGATTTGGAGTTGGAATGAATACTGATCACACTTTAGAAGAAGTAGGTTTGCAGTTTTCTGTTACTAGAGAAAGAATTAGACAAATTGAAGCTAAAGCGCTTAGAAAATTAAAACACCCAAGTAGATCAAAACAATTAAAAAGTTTCCTAGAAAGTTAATTGGGCCGTTAGCTCAATAGTAGAGTACTGCATTGACATTGCAGGGGTAGTTGGAGCGTAACCAACACGGCCCACCATTTAATCTTTTTCTTCAATTGATAACTGCTCGAAAATGATATATTTAAAAAATGATTTTGGGCGATTAGCTCAGTTGGTTAGAGCAGTACACTCATAATGTATTGGTCCCAGGTTCGAGTCCTGGATCGCCCACCAAATTTATTTTATAAATTTTTTTAGGTTTTCAAATAATGCTTCGATTTTACCATCGCCGCTACTAATTATTGAACCAAATTCTTCTTTTTGAGTTCTGGCTAAACTTAGGCCTTCAATAATTAGGTCTCTTATTAACGGATTTTCAGGATTTTTATTATATACTCTCCAATCAATCTTAACTTCGGGTCTATCTTCTTTTGCAACCAAAACTGATGACACAATTGTATATTTTTCAGATACTTTTTTTTGAGATAAAACATTTATTTTAGGGTCTGAATATTCAGATAATCTGCTTGAAAAGCTTTTAAGGAAATACTCTTTAAATAAATTGTTGTACTCTGTTAATTGAGACTCATTTAAAGTTTTTCTAATTTTACCTAATGAATAATAACCTACACCTTTTATATCAACATTTTCTTCTGCAAGTTCCCTTAATTTTTTTATTTTAGTATCTTTGTCTACATTATTTACTAAAATTAATGACGCTTCAGAGGTTATATTTTTTATAAAATCAATAGGTTCTTTTGAATAAGCGATGTTTGTAAAAAATAAGAATATTAGAAAATATAATAAATAATTTATTTTTAATTTTGAAGTGCTAATCATTGGACAGTGATTTTATTTTGTTTCGATGTCGTCCCAATCACTATCATCTAAAGTTTCGGTTATGTCACCAGAATTTGAGATTTTTTTCTTTCTATCTTGTAAATATAAACTTTTAACAGATGCATAAAAGTCCATTGAATTTTTTTCAAGGTTATCAAAAGATTCTATATTTTTTGCTCTAAAATCTACGCCTGATGTCCCAACTGATGCATAATAATCAAAATCAGAGACATATTGCGTATCATTTTTTACAGTAATATTATACCAAGGATCTCCACCAAAATAATTTATAAATTTTCCAGCTGTATCCCTTATAGTTGATGGTCCCAACACAGGTAAAACTACGTAGCAGCCATCATCCATTCCCCATTTTGCTAAAGTTTGTCCATAATCTTCTCGTTCATAATTATTTAATCCCATTCCAGATGCAGGATCAAATATTCCAAGTATGCCAACTGTAGAGTTAATTAATAATCTTGAAGTGTTTTTTCCTGCAATCAAAAGTTCACCTTGTAAAATATTGTTTGGAATTGATGTTAATAAGGAAAGATTGTTTATAAAATTACTAGTTCCTGTTTTAATTGGTGATGGTAATTTTCTATAGCCTTTAGCAATAGGTTCTACAATAATATCGTCCAAAGCTTTATTAAAAGCAAATATACCTCTATTTACTCCTTCAAAACATTCCTTAACTTGCCCATTTTCTGATCCGCTTTCTGCATAAGAACTTACAGAAATAAACAGGCTTAATATTGTTATATAAAAAAACCTTTTCATTTTGCTTTGTATATTTATATCTTTTACCAATGTAAATAGTATTTTACTATGATAAAATTGTTTAATTAATGCCAAAAATTACATCAAATTATTCACCTAATTTTTCTCCTAAAAGGAGAATCTCAAAAAACATTAAATATATAGTTATTCATTACACAGGAATGGCTAATGAAAAAAAAGCTATAGATAGATTAACTGATA
>CABXMS010000001.1 GCA_902513415.1 uncultured Pelagibacteraceae bacterium | reverse complement strand
CTGATAAGTTCTTTGTTATCAAGATGACCACATCTTTTTTGATCTATTTGATCTTCTATATGAACGCATGCAATTCCAAATTTTTCAAATGTCTCAATAGTTTCTCTGCAAGATTTAAATCCAGTATCAATATCAACAATTGTTGGTAAATTTGTAACTCTAGCAATTTGATTTGCTCTATAACTTACATCTTTTAAGGTAGTTAAACCAATATCAGGGTACCCTAAATCATTAGACATAACTCCTCCAGAAACATAAACACCGTCATAACCAATTTCCTCAATTACTTTTGCAGTTAATGGATTATAAGCACCTGGAATTCTTAAAATTTTATTTGATTTTAACTTTTTATCAAATTCAATTCTTTTTTCTTCAGCTTTTTTTTTAACAAAATGCACTAAAAAATTCCTTTTTTATTATTTTTTTTTAAATTAGAACTTTTAATTTCTATGTTTAATTTATGTAATTGACCAGACTTTAATTTATTTAATTTTTGCACAGTTCTTATAAAACGATCACTTTCTTTTTTTGAAATAATTTTTTGAGTTAATGTTAAAAATTTATTTATATAATTTTTTCTTATAAAAGGTCTTGATCCAAAAGGGTGAGCATCAGCCTTATCTAATTGTTCAGCAATTTTTCTACCATTATTTAAAGTTACTACTACTTTTGCTCCAAAGGATTTATTTTTAGGATTTGGATCATGATATTTTTTTGTCCATTTTTTATCCTCATGTGTTTTAATTGATTTCCAAATTTTAATTGTACTTTTTTTATTTGCTCTAGATTTTGTATATGAATTAACATGATGCCAACTACCATCTTCCAAAGCAACTGCAAATATATACATTATAGAATGATCAAGAGTTTCTCTGCTAGCGCAAGGATCCATTTTTTGAGGATCATTTGAGCCTGTTCCAATCACATTATGAGTATGATGACTTGTGTAGATATCAATTTTTTTAATTTGATTAAGGTTTTGAATTTTTTTATTAATTTTTTTTGCTATATCAATAAGTGCTTGTGCTTGGTATTCTGCAGAATATTCTTTCGTATAAGTTTCTAAAATTGCTTTTTTTTCTTCATTTTTTTTTGGTAATGGAATTTTGTATAAAGCCTTCTTGCCATCCAATATTTGTGAAATAACACTATCTTCACCTTCATAAATAGGACTCGGCGATCCTTCACCTCTCATTGCTCTATCAACTGCTTCAATAGCAAGCTTACCAGCATGAGCGGGAGCATAAGCTTTCCAACTTGAAATTTCACCTTTTCTTGATTGCCTCGTTGAAATTGTTGTATGCAGAGCTTGTTGAATTGCTTGATAAATTGTTTCTGTATTTAGTTTTAACATTGATCCAATACCTGCTGCTACACTAGGTCCAAGATGCGCAATGTGATCAATTTTGTGTTTATGTAAACAAATTCCTTTAACCAAATTAACTTGAACTTCATAAGCAGTAATTATTCCTCTTAACAAATCCATTCCATTTTTTTTATTTTGTTGAGCTACAGCTAAAAGAGGAGGAATATTATCGCCAGGATGACTATAATCAGCTGCTAAAAAAGTATCATGAAAATCTAATTCCCTTACAGCAGTACCATTGGTCCAAGCAGCCCATTCACAATCATATTTTTTTTTTGAATTAACGCCAAATAAAGTTGCACCATTTTTTTTTGGATGTCTTAATGCCATTTCTCTTGAAGAAATTACTGATTTTCTATTTAAAGAAGCAATTGCAACAGAAGCATTGTCTATAATTCTATTTATTGACATTTCCATTGCTTGTTTATTTAATTTAGATTTATCACTTGCAATTTCAGCAATTTTCCAAGCAAGTTGTTTTTTTTTATCTAATTTTTTTTTAGATGGGTAAACTTTTACTTTATGTAAAATCAAAACATCTCCATAAATTTTTGTCTATAGTAATAATAAGTTATTTTTGTATTACAATCAAAATGGCAGTAATTAAAAGTAAAAATGCTAAAAAATATTCAATTAACGCTTTAATTTTATTATTCTTTACCAAATTTCTAATTGCAGAACCAAAGGCTGCCCATGGTGATATAGAAATTGGGCATATGATTAGTGCAATAATTGCTATAAAAAAAATTGAAATAAATAGACTTTCTTCTTTTGGTAAAAAACCTGAAGCTGCCATACTTGAAATTGTCCAAGCTTTTGGGTTTACTATTTGAAAAAGAGCTGCTTGATAAAATTTTAACGGTTTTGAATCGTCTTCCTCAATCTTGCTAAAAGATCCAATAATCCTATATCCCAGGTATAACAAATATATTGCACAAAATACCTTAAGAATATTTTGAATTTCTGGAAATATATAAAAAATTTTACCCAAACCAAAACAAACTAAAATTAGTTGTGAAATATGACCTATTGTAATTCCTGCCATATGAGGAATTGTTTTTATAAATCCAAATTTAAGTCCAGAAGCTAACACCATTGCATTATTTGGTCCTGGAGTAACATACATCACAAAATAGAAACTTATTAATGCTATTAAAATATTATAATCAATCATCTAAATAATTAGATATTATTTTTTCCATGCCAATAAAATCTTTAATTAAATGATTATGATAAATTTGTTCTATTTTTTTATCTGTGTAACCATCTTCTATTAATATCATTGGAATACCTGCGGACTTAGCGGCGTCAGCATCATTTTCACTGTCACCAATCATTATGCTTTTTTTTAAATTTCCATCCATAATTTCTATTGAACTAGTTAAATGTCTAGGATCGGGTTTGCAATATGAAAAAGTATTTCCACCAGATACATATTCAAAGAAATCATAAATTTTAATTTTTTTAAGCAGATCAATTGCCAAATGTTCTTGTTTATTTGTGCATACTCCCATAGAAATTTTTTTTAATTTTGCCCACTTAAGAAAATCGTAGGCTCCATTAATAAGCTTACTTTCAACTACGATATTTTTTGAATAAAAATTTATAAACTCTTTAACCATTTTATCTTTAATTTTTTTATCAGTAATTTTTGAAAATTCTTTTTTTGCAGACCCCCAAATAGATCTACCAATTAATACTGCGGCACCTTTACCAACAAGGTTTCTTATTTCATCTAAGTTTTTCGTAGAATAACCAAATTTTTCCATCACATGATTGTGAGCCATCATCAAATCTGGTGCTGTATTTACCAAAGTTCCGTCTAGATCGAATAATATTGTTAATTTTTGACTCATTTTAAAAGTATTAATAAGAAATAATTTGTGAATTAAAGAACATGTTCACATAACTATAAGTAAATTTAATAAATGAAACAAATAAATTTACAAGATAATTTAAGAAAAAAATTCCAAAAAAAAGGAGTAAAAATGATTGCTCCAGAAACAGTTTTTTTTTCAAAAGATACAAAGATAGGTAAAAATGTTGTTATTGAACCTTATGTAGTTATTGGAGAAAAAGTTTCTATAAAAAATAATGTCAAAATTTTATCATTTAGTCATTTAGAAGGAGTTAAAGTCGGAAGAAATGTAAATATAGGACCTTTTGCAAGATTAAGGCCTGGAACAATTTTAAATCCAGGATCAAAAGTGGGAAATTTTGTTGAAGTTAAAAAAAGTAGAGTAGGAAAAAATTCTAAAATAAATCATCTGTCATATGTTGGAGATTCTAAGATTGGAAAAAATGTGAATATAGGAGCAGGTACAATTACATGTAATTATGACGGATATAAAAAAAACAAAACAATAATTAACGATAATGTATTTATTGGATCAAATTCTTCATTAGTTGCTCCGATAAAAATTGATTCAAGTAGTGTTGTTGGAGCTGGTTCTGTAATAACAAAGAATGTTAAAAAAAAATCTTTGGCCTTAACTAGATCTTCTCAAGTTGAAATTAAAAACTATAAGAGAAATAAATAAATGTGCGGAATAGTAGGTATTGTTAGTAATAAATCTGTGTCAGCAAGTATTATTGGTGCTTTAAAAAAACTAGAGTATAGGGGATATGACTCAGCTGGAATTTCTACAATTAGCAAAGGTCAAATCAATGAACAAAAATGTTCTGGAAGAGTAGATAATTTAGAAAAAATTTTATTTCAAAAACCTTCTGATGGAGAACTTGGAATTGGACATGTTCGATGGGCAACTCATGGTATTCCTAATCAAATCAATGCGCATCCACATTCATCAGAAGTAGTTTCAGTTGTTCACAATGGAATAATTGAAAATTCCGATAAACTTAGAAAAGAATATCAAATTAAAGGTTATAAATTTAAATCTCAGACTGATACTGAGGTTATAACTGTAATGTTAACTGATTACTTAAAATCAAATGATTTAATAAATTGTATTCATAAAACTTTAGAAAAACTTGAAGGAAGTTTTGCACTAGGAGTTATTTTTAAAGATTTTGACAATGTAGTAGTTGGAGCTAGAAGAGGAAGTCCTTTAGCTGTTGGGTACGGACACAATGAAAATTTTATAGGTTCAGATTCTTACGCTCTAAAGGCAATGACTAATAAAATTTCTTATTTAGATGATGGAGATTTCTGTTTACTTTATAAAGAGAGAGTAGAATTTTATAATTCAAATATTAAAAAAATTAATAAAGAGATTTTTGAGCTTTCAAGTGAAGATAATGTTGCTGAAAAAGGTGATTATAAAGATTTTATGTCAAAAGAAATTGATGAACAATCAATAACAACAAAAAAATGTATTAATGAATATGTTGACAAAACTAGAAATGAAATCAATATATACAATCTACCTATCGATCCAAAAAAAATAAACAAAATTAGATTAATTGCTTGTGGTACTGCTTATCATTCTTGTCTTATGGCTAAATACTGGATTGAAGAGTTTACTTCGATTGATGTTGATGCAGATATAGCGTCTGAATTTAGATATAGAAAAGTAAAATTGAATACAAATGATCTTTATGTTTTTGTATCACAGTCTGGAGAAACCGCTGATACATACGCTGCTCTTGAAAAATGTAAAAAAAATAAAGTTAAAACTTGTGGAATAGTAAATGTTGTAGAGAGCTCAATTGCACGGTCAGCTGATTTTGTTTTACCTATTCATGCAGGACCAGAGATAGGAGTGGCTTCAACTAAAGCTTTTATAGGACAAATGCTTGTGCTCTATTTATTATCTTTAAAAATAGCGAAAGAAAGAAAAGATATTAATGAAAAAGATTATAAAAAATTAGTTTTAGATTTAAAAAAAATACCAGATTTAATTAAAGAAACACTATCTAAACAAAAAGATATACAGGTAATAGCGAGAGATTTTATAAATGCCAAGGGAACCATGTATCTTGGAAGAGGGTATTCATTTCCAATAGCCATGGAAGGTGCGCTCAAACTTAAAGAATTATCTTATATCCATGCAGAAGGGTATGCGGCTGGAGAAATGAAACACGGTCCGCTAGCTCTTATAGAAGATGGTATGCCAGTAGTTGTTTTAGCACCTAAAGATAGGTTTTTTGAAAAAACAATATCTAATATGCAAGAAGTTATAGCAAGAGGTGGAAAAGTATTTATGATAACTGATGATACTTCAGAAACAATGAATGAAAATATAAGATTTAAATTTCAAATACCAAAAACAAACTCAACAATTAATTCATTTCTTTTAAGCATTCCGATTCAATTTTTAGCTTATCATGTAGCCTTGTTGAAAAATTGTGATATTGATAAACCTAGAAATCTTGCAAAATCTGTTACTGTTGAATAATCAATAAACTCTGATAGAACACTTCTAGGTTGAATATGAAAAAATGGAAAATTAATAGTTGGAAAAATTATCCAGTAAAACACATACCAGTTTATGAGGATGAAAAAGAACTTAGTATGGTTCTTGGAAAAATAAAAGATTTTCCTCCTTTGGTATTTGCTGGAGAAACAAGACATTTAAAACAACAACTTGCTGATGTTGTTGATGGAAAAGCTTTCTTGTTGCAAGGAGGCGATTGTGCAGAAAGTTTTGCTGAATTTAATCCAGACAATATTAGAGATTATTTTAAAGTTATGTTGCAAATGTCTTTAGTTTTAACTTATTCAGCGTCTTTACCAGTAGTTAAACTTGGAAGGGTTGCTGGACAATTTTCAAAACCAAGAAGTGCACCAACTGAAAAACAAGGAAGCAAAGAATTACCTAGTTACTTAGGTGATAATATAAATGGTATAGAGTTTAATGAAAAAGCAAGAAAACCAGATCCAAAAAGATTATTTAAAGCATACTCACAAGCAGCTTCGACACTAAATTTAATAAGAGCTTTTTGCCACGGAGGGTTTGCTGATTTAAAAAAAGTGCATCTTTGGAATTTAGGTTATATAAAAAAAAGTCCTCAAGCAAAAAAATTTAAAGAATTAGAAGATAAAATAGCGGATGCTTTGGCGTTTATGGATGCTTGCGGAATTAATTCTGATTTTAATAGAAGACTTAAAACTGTAAATTTTTGGACATCCCATGAAGCTTTATTATTACCTTTTGAAGAAAGCATGACAAGAATTGATTCAACAACAGGAGAATATCATGACACTTCGGCACATTTTGTTTGGATAGGTGACAGAACCAGACAACTAGATGGAGGCCATGTTGAATTTTGCAGAGGAATAAAAAATCCCATAGGAATTAAATGTGGTCCAACATCTAAACCAGATGAGATAGTAAAAATTTTAAATGTTTTAAATCCTAAAAATGAAAAAGGTAAAATTACATTGATATCTAGATTTGGTCATAACAATGTAGAGAAATTTTTACCAAAACTAATAAGAGCAATTAAAAAAGAAGGTTTGAATGTGATTTGGTCATGCGATCCAATGCATGGAAACACAATAAAATCAACTACTGGATTTAAAACACGACCATTTAACAATGTAGTTGCTGAAGTTAAAAATGTATTTGGAGTTCATCAAAGTGAAGGATCATATGCAGGAGGTCTTCATATTGAAATGACAGGACAAAATGTTACAGAGTGTACAGGAGGTGCAAAAAATATTTCAGACCAAGATTTATCAAGCAGATATCATACTCACTGTGATCCAAGATTAAATGCTGACCAAGCACTAGAATTAGCATTTTTAATTTCTGATGAAATAAAAAAAAACTCTAGTTACTCAAAAAATTTTGTTAAAGAGGCATCTTAATTATTTAAATAACAATTTGAAAAAAGTATATTTAGTTTATGGAAGTAAGTAAAAAAATTATATTTATTAAAGATTGGATTCTGAGCTATGTCAATTCAATGCCATATAAAGCACAATCTTTAGTAATCGGAATTTCTGGTGGAATAGATTCATCTGTTTCTAGTACTTTGAGCGCTATGACTGGATTAAGAACGATTGTTTTAACTATGCCAATAAAACAAAAAAAATCACAACACGATTTAAGTCTTAAACATCAAGAATGGTTAAAAAAAAAATTTGGTAATGTCGAAACACATACGATAAAACTTGATAATATATTTGAATCATTTCAATCAACACTTTCTAAATTTGATAACGAACACGGTATGGCAAATTCTAGAGCAAGACTTCGAATGATCACATTATACCAAGTTGCAGCAGCGAATAACGGTATAGTTATTGGAACAGGTAATAAAGTAGAAGATTTTGGAGTAGGATTTTTTACTAAATATGGAGATGGAGGTGTAGATATATCGCCAATAGCAGATTGTAATAAATCAGAAGTTTGGGAAATGGGTAAAGAATTAAAAATTATAAAGGAAATTATAGATGCCGCTCCAACAGACGGTTTGTGGGATGACGGCAGAACGGACGAAGGTCAACTTGGCCTTACATATAAAGAATTAGAAGAAGCTATGAATAATGAAAAATCTAAAAATAGAGAAAAATATATAAAAATAAGAAAAGCAAACTTACATAAAATGGAAGCAATTCCAATATGCAAGATTCCCAAGTAATCAATTAGATTCACAAATCTATAATTAAAGTATATTTCTAGAATTATGAATAAAGATATTTATTTATCAAATAGCCTTGGCAACAAAAAAGAGAAATTTGTTCCACTGAATAAAAATAAAATCGGCATGTATGTATGTGGACCAACAGTTTATGATGATCCACATATTGGAAATGCAAGGCCTTTAGTTGTATTTGATATATTGTTTAAAGTTTTAAAATGTAAGTATGGAAAAAAAGCCGTTACATACGTCAGAAATATTACTGATATAGATGATAAAATTATTAATTCATCTATTGAAAAAAAAATTTCAATTGGTGATTTAACAAATAGAATTACAAAAAAATTTCATGAAGATTGTGAATATTTAAATTGCGAAACACCAACTTACGAACCAAAAGCTACAGAAAATATTTCATTAATGATTGAGATGATAAATCAATTAATAGAAAAAAATTTTGCTTACGTAATAAATAACCATGTATATTTTGAAGTTAATAAATTTAAAAATTATGGAAATCTTTCCAACAAAAAATTGGATGAGTTAATAGCAGGTTCAAGAGTTGAGGTTTCTGAAAATAAAAAAAATCCTGAAGATTTCGTACTATGGAAACCATCAAAAAATAATGAACCTTCTTGGGATTCACCGTGGGGCAAAGGCAGACCTGGGTGGCACATAGAATGTTCCGTAATGTCAAAAAAATATTTAGGTGATACATTTGACATTCATGGTGGAGGTAGAGATTTAATTTTTCCACATCATGAAAATGAAATAGCTCAATCAGTCTGTGCTAACCAAAATAAATCTTTTGCAAATTATTGGGTACATAACGGTTTCATAACAATGTCCAATGAAAAGATGGCAAAATCTCAAGGAAACATTTTAAAGATAAGTGATTTTAGAAGTAAAATTAATGGTCAGATATTAAGACTAGCATTAATAAGTTCACATTATAAACAACCGCTTGATTGGAATGATAAATTGCTTGATGAATGTCAAAAAACTTTAGACAAGTGGTACACTTGCTATGTAAAAACTAAATCAAAAATCTTGATACCCGAGGTAGATTTATATCCCTTGTATGATGATTTAAATACACCAGGTTATTTAGCAAATCTTCACAAGTTATTTGATAAAGCACAAAATGGAGATTTAAATAATAAAGAAACATTTGTTACTGCATGTAATTTTATTGGGTTATTAACTGAAACAAAAGATAAATGGTTAAGTTATAAAAAAATAAAAATAAGCATCCCTGAAAAAGAAATTTTATCAAAGATAAAAGAAAGAGATAAAGCAAGGAATAATAAAGACTATGCATTGGCTGATAAAATTAGAAAAGAATTATCAGACAAAGGAGTTTTAATTGAAGACAAAGATGGTAAAACAATTTGGAAAATTAAATGAGCAAAGATAAAATATATATATTTGATACAACCCTAAGAGATGGTGAACAAACTCAAGGAGTAGATTTTTCTATAGACGATAAATTAAAAATCGCTGAATCTTTAGGAAATCTTGGTGTGGATTATATAGAAGGTGGATGGCCAGGTGCAAATCCAACTGATACAGAATTTTTCCAAAAAAAAATCAATATAAAGAATTCTACCCTTACAGCTTTTGGAATGACTAAACGAACTGGAAGAAGTGCAGACAATGATCCTGGTTTATCAGCATTATTAAATTCTAAAGCTCCAGCTATTTGCCTGGTAGGAAAATCATGGGATTTCCATGTAGATGTAGCTCTTGGAATATCAAATGAAGATAATTTAGAAAACATTAAAGAGAGCACAAAACATTTTGTAAAAAAAAAAAAAGAATTCATGTTTGATGCTGAGCATTTTTTTGATGGATATAAAAATAATAAAGATTATGCATTAGCATGCATTAAATCTGCATATGATAATGGAGCTAGATGGATTGTATTGTGCGACACAAACGGTGGAACATTGCCAAATGAAGTACAAGAAATTGTTCAAAATGTATCAAAACATATACCCGGAAAAAATTTAGGAATTCATGCTCATAATGATACTGGAAATGCAGTAGCAAATTCATTGGCCGCTGTAATGTCTGGTGTAAGACAAATTCAAGGAACCATAAATGGTCTTGGTGAAAGATGTGGAAATGCAAATTTGATGTCAATAATTCCTACAATACATTTAAAGGAATTTTTTTCGAAAAATTTTGAAACAAATATTAAAAATGAAAATATCAATAAACTTACACAATGTTCTAGGTTGCTAGATGAAATTTTAAACAGAAAACCAAATCAACATTTGCCATATGTTGGTGCTGCAGCATTTTCACATAAAGGAGGACTGCATGTCTCAGCTGTTCAAAAAGACCCAAAAACTTATGAACATATAAATCCTGAAGAAGTTGGAAATGCTAGAAATATTGTTGTTTCTGACCAATCAGGAAAATCTAATATAATTTCAAGATTAAATTCTATTGGTATAGATTTTAAAGAAGATGATCCAAATATAAAAAAACTTTTAGACGAAGTTAAGGATAGAGAATTTATAGGTTATAGTTATGATGGAGCAGATGCCTCTTTTGAATTATTAGCTCGAAGAATTATGGGTGAAATTCCTAGATACATTTCAATTAAAGAATACGATGTTAGTGTTAAAAAAGATAAAAATGGAGAAATTATTTCTTCAGCAAGAGCTCAATTAGAAGTTGACAAAAAAATAATTTTATGTGAAGGACAGGGTAACGGACCTGTCCATGCATTAGATAATGCTATTAGAAACAATGTGGACAAACTTGCAAAATATTCAAAATATTTAAAAGATCTAAAGCTTGTAGATTATAAAGTGAGAATATTAAATACTGGAACTGAAGCAGTAACAAGAGTTTCAATTGAAAGTACAGATTCTAATGGAAAAAATTGGTTTACTATTGGAGTTTCTCCAAACATAATTGAAGCATCATTTAAAGCACTTGTTGATAGCTTAGATTATAAATTGTTTAAGGATAAAGCTCCTGCAAGCAATTAATGTCATTCTCTAATATCTCATTTATATTACATAAACCACAAATGTCAGAAAATATCGGTGCTTGTGCCAGAGCATTAAAAAATTTTAATTTTAAAAGATTAGTTTTAGTTTCACCAAAACCAATATTTCCAAATGATAAAATTATAGCAACATCTGTAGGAGCAAAAGAAGTTATTAATAATAGCAAAGTTCATGAAAACATTGAGTCGGCTATAGAAAATGTTGATTATTTAATAGCTACAAGTTCAAGATTTAGAAATAAAAACCTTAAGCATATAAATTTGAATGATTTAAATAAAATTGATTTTAATAAAAAAGTTGCTTTTTTATTTGGTCCTGAAGCCTCAGGTCTTTCAAATGACGAGATAAGTTATGCAAATTGTACTATGCAAATACCATCTAATCCAAATTTCAAATCACTAAATTTATCACATAGTGTAATAATAGTTGCTCAAGTGGTTTCGAGCTTGATTCACATGAAAAAATTAAAATATTCTAAATCAAAAAAAATTAAACCTGCGACTAAAAAAGATGTGCAAGCGATGGTAAATCTTTGTGTAAAGCATTTGGATGATAGAAATTTTTTCAACCCAACTGAAAAAAAAATGATTATGTTACAAAATTTAAGAAACATTTTTTATAAAATGGATTTATCTGAAAAAGAAACTCGCATATTATCAAGTGTATTTGCTAGTATAGCTAATAAAAAGGTTGATTGACAAAAATATGAGTAAGTTTATAAAGCCATCTATTAAATGACAAAAAGATTAAACTCAAAGCATAAAGTTGATAGAAGACTTCGTGTAAATTTATGGGGCAGACCCAAAAGTCCCTTTAATACAAGAGCATACCCTCCCGGTCAACATGGCCAATCAGCTTCAAAGAAAAAACCGTCAGATTATGGAATTCAGTTAAATGCAAAACAAAAATTAAAATCTTATTATGGAAACATGAATGAAAGACAATTTAGAAATGTTTATAGAAAAGCAATTATGAAAAAAGGCGATACAGCTGAAAATTTAATTGGCTTACTTGAAAGAAGATTGGATGCAATCATATATAGGGCTAAACTTTCAAATACAATTTTTTCATCAAGACAATTAATTAACCACGGACATGTAAGAGTTAATGGAAAAAAAGTAAATATATCTAGCTATCAAGTTAAAGAAGAAGATAATATTGAGATTAGAGATAAATCTAAACAACTTGCCATCGTAGATATTGCTTTAGCAAACAAAGAAAGAGAAGTACCCGAATATTTACAGTTAGATGAAAAAAATAAGAAAGTAAAATTTGTCAGAGTCCCAAAATTTGAAGAGGTGCCTTACCCAATAGTCATGGAACCAAATTTAGTAATCGAATATTATTCAAGATAAAGTTAATTGATTAAAAGATCTTCATTAAAATTTACAAATAATTTATTAAGAAAAAATAAAGACTGGAAAGTTTTAGATATTGGTTGCGGATACACAGCAAATGAAAATGCCACTACTTTGTGTGATGTAATAGATTTACAAGAACAATATCCAGATAAAAAATTTGTAAAACTAGAATCAAAAAATCTACCATTTAGCGACAAGGAATTTGATTTTGTAATAGCTTCTCATGTATTAGAACATGTTGAAAATCCTGAATTTTTTATTAATGAACTACAAAGAATTTCTAATAAAGGATATATTGAAGTTCCAACAACATTAGAAGATAATTTAGTTTTTGAAAATAAAAAAGATCATTTGTGGCACATTTATTTTGATGATGATAATAAAAAATTATATATTAATAAAAAAGTTCAAGTATTTGAACCTATATTAACTGTATCTAGTTCACAAAAATTTAGAAATTTTTTTAGAAATAGTTTAGTAATTGAATTATATTGGGAAGATAAAATTGATTATACTTTTAGCAATGAGAACAATTTAAAGCCAAACTCTATTTCAATTTTAAATTTGTTTAAAAAGTTTATTTCAAAAAAGTTAAGAAATTTATTAGGATGATTTTTTAAAGTTAATAGATTTTTCTTCAAATTTTTTAACTAATTCTCCATTTTCGTACATCTCTTTAATTATATCACAACCACCAACAAATTCTTTTTTTATGTATAGTTGAGGTATTGTAGGCCAATCGCTAAATTCTTTAATTCCTTGTCTTATGTTTTGATCTTCTAATACATTTATGCCTTTAAATTTAACATCTAATAATTTAAGAATATTTGAAACAGCCATTGAAAAACCACACTGTGGAGCATCAGGCGTTCCTTTCATAAACAAACAAACTTCATTGTTGTTTATTTCATTTGAAATTTTATCTTTAATTATTTGATCCATTTATCTCTTTTGTTTTAATTGCTAAGGCATGTAGTTCATTACCCATTTTTCCTTTAAGTGAATTGTAAACAATTTTATGTTGTTCAATTTTACTTTTGCCTGCAAATTTTGACGAACTAACTGTTGCTGAATAATGGTTACCATCGCCAGCTAAATCTTGTATTTCAACTAACGCATCAGGCAGTTCATCTTTTATTAATTTCTCAATTTCTTTCAAATCCATTGCCATTATTTTTTTATATAGTTATTAAGCCAATTATTATTATCATTTATCAATTCGTCAATCGAGATTTTATTTTCACTCTCTATTTGTATATCGTTATCGATAATTATACCCAATTTATCAAAATGTATCGAATTATTATTTATTATTTCTTCAACTTTTTTTAAATTTTCTTGTTTTATTTCAACTATGTATCTTCCTTGATCTTCTCCAAAAAAATATTCAAATTTGTTTTTTAGGTTTTTTAATTTACTAATTTTAATACCTTTTTTTCCTTTAAAACACATTTTAGAAACTGCAATGATGATTCCACCTAAAGATACATCGTGAGTTGATTCTACAAGATTTTCCTTATAAAGTTTTAACATTGTATGACCTATGTTTTTTTCGTTAAATAAATTTACTTCTGGTGGAGGACCTTTTTTTTCTCGCATTATTTCTTTTGCAAATATACTTTGTTCCAAATGACCATCTGTTTTACCTATTACTAAAACATGACTATCAATTTTTTTAAAATCCATTGTTATCATTTTTTCGTATTCTTTAATTAAACCTATTCCACCAATTGTTGGAGTTGGTTTTATACCTTTGTCTTTAGTTTCGTTATAAAAAGAAACATTTCCAGAAACGATTGGGAGTTCTAAATATTTACTTGCTTCATTAATTCCTTCTACACACTCAACAAATTCTCCCATATTTTTTTCTTTTTCAGGATTACCAAAATTCAAACAGTTAGTTATAGCTATAGGTTCAGCACCTACAGAAATTAAATTTCTCCAACTTTCACAAACAATTTGTTTTCCTCCTGTCAGCGGATGAGAAGAACAATAACTTGCTGAAGAATCCACAGAAGCTGCTATAGCTTTATTTGTACCATGAACACGCACCACTCCAGCATCTCCTCCAGGTTTTTGTATAGTATCACCCATTACAGTATGATCATATTGTTCCCAAATCCAATTTTTTTCACAAACATTTGGATTAGATAATATTTTTTTTAAGCAATCTATTAATTTAAGTGATTTTAAATCATTTTTTTTGAATTTAATCTTTTGAGGAACTTTTGTTTTTTTCCATTTACGATCGTATAATGGAGCGTTTTCAGCAAGATAATCTATAGGTATATCTGCAACTTTATTTTCATTAAAAAAGATTTCAATTTTTTTACTGTCTGTAGTTCTTCCAATAATTTCAAAATCTAAATTCCATTTATCAAATATTTTTTTTGCACTATCTTCTTTTCCATTTTCTAATATTATCAACATTCTTTCTTGACTTTCTGATAACATGATTTCATAAGGAGACATATTCATCTCTCTACACGGGACTTTATTTAAATTTAATTCTATTCCTAATTTTCCTTTAGATGCCATTTCCACACTTGATGAAGTAAGTCCAGCAGCACCCATATCTTGAATAGCGATAATTGATTTACCTTCCATTAACTCTAAACAAGCTTCCATTAATAGTTTTTCAGTAAAAGGATCTCCAACTTGCACTGTTGGTTTTTTTTCTTCAATTTTTTCATCAAATATAGCCGAAGCCATACTTGCTCCATGAATACCATCTCTTCCAGTTTTAGAACCAACATAGATAACAGGTTTATTTACCCCTGTAGGCTTTGAGTAAAAAATTTTATTTTTATTTACCAAACCTACTGTCATTGCATTAACTAAAATATTTCCATTATAACATTCATCGAAGCATGTTTGTCCTGCTATTGTAGGTACTCCAATACAATTTCCATAGCCTCCAATACCTTTAACAACACCTCTCAAAAGATTTTTTGTTTTTTTATGCTGGGGTGAACCAAAATGTATTGAATTTAAATTTGCTATAGGTCTTGCACCCATTGTAAATACATCTCTCATAATTCCGCCAACTCCAGTTGCAGCACCTTGGTAAGGCTCAATAAATGATGGATGATTATGACTTTCTATTTTAAAAACCACTGCATCTTCGTCACCAATATCAATTACTCCAGCATTCTCCCCAGGACCTTGGATAACTTTTTTTCCTTTTGTATTAAGTTTTTTTAAATGAAGTCTTGAAGACTTATAAGAACAATGTTCATTCCACATTGCGGAAAAAATTGCAAGTTCTGTAATATTTGGATTTCTTTTTAAAAGAGAACAAATTTTTTTATACTCATCTATTTGTAAACCATGTTCAGTAGCAATTTTTTCATTAACTTCCATTATTTAATATTTCCTAGTAAATTTTCAAAAAATATTGACCCGTCTTCACCAGAAATATACTTATCAATCATTCTTTCAGGGTGAGGCATCATACCTAAAATATTTTTTTCCTTATTAAATATACCTGCAATATTTTTTGTTGTTCCATTTGGATTGCTATCTTCATTAGAAATTCCTTTAGAGTCACAATATGTTGCTGCAATTTGGTTATTATCCTCAATAGATTTAAGTTCTTCTTTTGAACAAAAATAGTTTCCTTCATTATGTGCTATATGAAGCTCTAATATATTTTTTTTAATATTTTTAAAATATTTATTTTCAGTATTATTTATTTTTATAAAAACATTTTTACAGATAAATTCTAAATTCTTGTTTCGTTGTAATACTCCAGGTAAAAGACTTGTTTCAGTTAAAATTTGAAAACCATTACATATCCCAAGTACCAAACCTCCAGATTTTGCAAATTTTATTATTGAATTTATTATTTTTGATTTTCCTGCAATACTTCCACATCTAAGGTAATCACCATAAGAAAAACCTCCAGGTAATACAATAAGATCACTATCAGGCAATTCAGGATTATCATGCCATACCATTTTGTTTTTGAAGCCAAATTTTTTTAATGCTACATCCATATCTCGATCACAATTTGATCCTGGAAATATAATTACAGATGATTTCATTATTTTTTAAATAATCTTAAAATCTTCTATTACTAAGTTTGCTAGAAGTTTTTTACACATATCTTCTACTTTAGATTTAGCTTTTGATTCATCATTATCATTGATATCAATTTCAAAATATTTACCTTGTCTAACTTCATTTAAATCGGAAAAACCCATACCGTTTAAAGTTTGTTGTATAGCTTTTCCTTGTGGATCTAGAACTCCATTTTTAAGAGTTACTATTACTTTAATCTTCATTTATTCTTCTTTATCTTTACAGCGGTAGGTTTAGTAAATTTAATAGGTCTTATATTGGATTGTTCGTGAAGAATTCCCAACCTGCGAGCTACTTCTTGGTAAGCATCTATTACATTTCCTAGATCTTTTCTAAATCTATCTTTATCAAGCTTTTTATCTGTTGACGCATCCCACAATCTGCAAGTATCAGGACTAATTTCATCAGCCAAAATTATTTTTTCATCAGATTTTTGTCTACCGAACTCGAGTTTGAAGTCTACTAGTTTGATGTCAATTCCTCTGAACATTCCTTGTAAAAAATAATTTATTTTTTTACATTCATCAGTGACCCAATTCAATCCAGCTTCATCTAACCAATTGAAAGTTAGTATATGTTCTGTGCTAATTATTGGGTCTTCCAAAGCATCATTTTTTAGACAATACTCAATTAATGGTCTTTCCAAAATAGTGCCGTCCTCAATCCCAAGTCTTTTGGTTAAAGACCCAGTAGCAATGTTTCTTACAATAAATTCAATTGGTATGATTTCTACTTGTTTTACAAGCTGTTCTCTCATGTTTAATCTTTTTACTAAATGATTTTTAATTCCGATTTGATTTAAATTAGTTAAAATATGTTCAGAAATTCTATTATTTAATATTCCCTTACCTTCAATTAGTGCCTTTTTTTGATTGTTGTATGCAGTAGCATCATCTTTGAAGTGTTGAATAACTAAATTTTTTTCAGGGGAAGCATAAATTATTTTAGCTTTCCCTTCATATAATTTTTTACCTTTTTTCATTATCTGAAAACTCTCTTAAAAATATAGTTAATATTTTTGAAATGTTTAGAGTAATTAAATATTTTATCAATTTGTTTTTCTGAAATCTTACTTGATACAATCTTATCTTTTTTGATTAAATCTCTCAAATTAAGATTATTGTTAAAACTAGATTTAGCATTTTTTTGAACAATTCTATAAGATTTTTCTCTTGATAAACCAGCTTTTGTTAGTTCAAGCATCAACTCTTGAGAGAAAACTAGACCTTTTGTTAGGTTTAAATTATTTATCATTTTTTTTGGATATATAATCATTTTGTCTAAAATATTTGCTAATCTTATTAGAGCAAAATCTAAAGTTATGTTTGCATCTGGTCCAATATTTCTTTCTACGCTTGAATGCGAAATATCTCTTTCATGCCAAAGCGCAATATTTTCAAGAGCAGGCAACACATAACTTC
The DNA here is from genome assembly GCA_902513415.1 of uncultured Pelagibacteraceae bacterium. The sequence goes on along the minus strand of CABXMS010000001.1, from coordinate 33,689 downwards.
TCACCATTCTTGCCAATCCTGTTAAATTTTCACTTAATATTGGATTTTTTTTATGAGGCATAGCTGACGAACCTTTTTGTTCATTTGAAAAATACTCTTGTAATTCGTAGACCTCAGATCTTTGTAAATGTCTAATTTCAGTTGAAACTCTCTCAATGGATCCAGCAACAATTCCTAAAATAGAAAAATAATATGCATGTCTATCTCTAGGTATAATTTGTGTAGAAATTGGTTCAGCTTTTAAATTTAATTTTTTTGCAACATAGACTTCGACTCTTGGATCAACATTAGCAAAAGTTCCAACAGCTCCAGATATTGCACATGTTGAAACTTCATTAATTGCATCAACTAATCTTTTTCTATTTCTTTTAAACTCTTCATAGAAAGATGCTAATTTCAATCCAAAAGTTATTGGTTCAGCATGTATTCCATGGCTTCTACCAATACATGGTGTCATTTTATATTTTTTAGCTTTTTTTTTTAAAATAGATAAAACTTTATCAATATCATTAACTAATATTTTCCCAGACTGAACTAATTGAATATTAAAACTTGTATCAAGCACATCTGAAGAAGTCATTCCTTGATGTAAGTATCTAGCTTTTATCCCAGCTTGCTCAGTTATAGATGTTAAAAAAGCTATTACATCATGTTTAACTTTTGATTCAATTTGGTGAATTCTATTAACTTTAATTTTTCCTTTTTTTTTAACTATTGATGCTACACCTCTAGGAATTATTTTAAACTTTTCCATTGCTTCAGCTGCAGCAACTTCAACTGACAGCCAAATTTTATATTTGTTTTCTTCAGACCAAATATTTACAAGTTCTTTTCTTGAATATCGAGATATCATTAATTATACGGAGGCTTTCTATAATCTTTAACAGATTCTGTAAAAATTTCATAACCATTTTCAGTTATACCAACTGTGTGCTCAAATTGTGCTGATAAAGATTTATCTTTAGTTACTGCGGTCCAACCATCATTTAAAAGTTTAACATCATATTTTCCTGAATTTATCATTGGTTCAATAGTAAAAGTCATTCCAGGGGTTAATTCGATACCAATATTCTTTTTCCCATAATGAAGTACATTAGGGTGCTCGTGAAATACGTTACTTATTCCATGACCGCAAAAATCTCTTACAACAGAATAGCCTTTGTCCTCAACATATGACTGAATTTCATTTCCTATATCTCCTAATTTTATACCAGGTTTTAAAATTTTTATTGCATTCATCATAGACTCATAAGTAGCATCAATTAATTTTTCTGCTTTAATTGATATTTCTCCTATAGAAAACATTCTACTAGTATCACCATGATATTCATCAACGATTGTAGTTACATCAACATTTAAAGTGTCTCCTTCGTCTAAAATTCTATCAGAAGGAATACCGTGACAGACAACATGATTTAAAGATGTGCATAGAGATTTAGTGAATCCTCTATAATATAAAGGAGCAGAATATCCTCCATTATCCTTTATATAATCATAACATAGTTGATCAATTTTATTAGTCGATACTCCTGGTTTAATAAATTCTGTAATCATGTCTAGGGTTTGAGCAGCTAATTTTCCAGCAGCTCTCATTTTTTCGAATTTTTCAATGTAATTATTATTCATCAATTATTTTAATTCTTTTTTCAATTTTAATTTCTTTTGAGTTTAATAAACATCTATATGCTAAAAAATTTACTCCAGCTTTTTTAGCTAAAAGATAATTTTGATAATAATTCTTATCAATATCTTTTGCTATTTTAAAATTATTTATACCCTGAATTTGAGTTAAAAATAAGACATAAGGTTTATAACCTTTTTTTATTGAATTTATTAATTTTATTAAGTGTTTTGAACCTCTAGAAGTAACTGCATCAGGAAATTCTGCTAAAAATTTATTTCTATTTAATGTTACGTTTTTTACTTCAATTATATTTTTATCACATAAAAAATCAAATCTTGTGTCATCTGAAAATTTAAATTCAGGTTTAATTTTTTTAATAAACTTAAATTCTTTAAAAAGTTTATTTTTCAAACCATGTTCAACAATTCTGTTGGCTCTATGAGTATTTACACCAAATAATTTTTTTTTAACTTCAATTAATTCTAAAGTAAATTTTAATTTTCTTTTGGGATTATCATTTTTTGTTAACCAAACATTATTTCCTTCTTCCAATAGTCCCATCATTGACCCTGTATTTGGGCAGTGAGCCTTTAAAATTAAATTATTTGCTTTTATATCAACAAAAAATCTTTTATATCGTTTGATTAGTTTGCCTTTAATTAAAGTACTGGTAAATTTCATTATAATTTACTTATATTTATAAATGAAAAATAAAAAAGAAATAATTGCTGGAATAATCATAATCGGAAACGAAATATTATCTGGGAGAACTCAAGACACAAATACAAGTACACTTTCAATTTGGTTAAATTCATTAGGTGTCAAAGTTCAAGAAGTGAGAGCTATACCCGATATTGAAAATATTATTGTTGATACTGTTAATGAATTAAGAAATAAATTTAATTATGTTTTTACAACCGGAGGAATAGGACCAACACACGACGATATAACGGCATCATCAATATCAAAAGCTTTTAAATTAACTTATGGACCTCACAAAGAAGCAATGTCTATTTTACAAAAATATTATAAGCCTGGTGAATTTACAGAAGGTAGGCAAAAAATGGCTTGGATGCCAACCAGTGCAAATTTAATTCTTAATCCAACTAGCGGTGCTCCTGGGTTTAATATTGAAAATGTTTTTTGTCTTCCTGGTGTTCCATCTATATTAAAATCTATGCTTGGCGGTATAAATCATATGATTATTGGTGGAGATCCTATATTAAGCCATACAATTAATTTAAGAACTGTTGAAAGTGAAATCGCTAAATCTTTATCTAGTGTTCAAAATAATAATAAAGATGTAAATATAGGTAGCTACCCTTTTTTTAAAGCAGGCAAATTAGGTGTTGCAATAGTTTTAAGATGCTCCGATCAAAAAAAAATAGATAATTGTAATTTAGAAATAGTTAAGTTCGTAAAAGAAAAAAATATTGAAATAGTTGAAAGAGATTAAATGTTATATTTTGCTTATGGAAGTAATTTAAACCATCATCAAATGAAAAATATTAGATGTAAAGGATCTAAATATTTGAAATCTTTTTTTCTTAAAGATTATAAATTGATATTTTGCCATCCAAATAAATTAAATAAATTTGGATATGCAAATATAATAAAAAAAAAAGGATCCAAGGTAGTAGGGGCGATCTGGGAAATTACAGAAGAACATGAAAAAATATTAGATAATTATGAGCAATTTCCTAATATTTATCAAAAGGAACATTTTAATTTAGAAGGAAAAAAGATTATGTTTTATATTATGAGTAAATATTTTTTTAAAGATCCTCCCAAGAGCTACATAGATACAATTAACAAGGGCTACGAAGACTGCAATATTGAATTGAGAATTAACTACAGATTTTAAATGATTAAATTTAACTCTAGCCTTGAACCAACTATTGGGGTCGAGATAGAGCTTCAGTTAGTAGATAAAAAAAATTTAAATTTAAAAAATATATCTTCAAAAATATTAGCAGAAGTAAATAAAGAATTTTCAAATAATATAAAATGTGAACTTATAGAATCAATGATAGAAATTAATACTAATATTTGTTCAAATATTAAAGAAGTAGAAAATGATATCAAAAAAACATTAAATCATCTTGATGAAATTTTAAAAAATTATGAAACTGAAATAAATTGTACGAGCCTTCATCCTTTTGCTATAGGAAAAAATCAAATTATTACAGACAACCCCAGGTACAAGCGAATAATGAAAGATCTCCAGATGGTAGGAAAACGTTTTATATCTCAAGGACTTCACATACATATTGGAATAGATAATCCTGAAGTTGCTATTAAAGTAAATAATGCATTAAGAGTATATTTGCCACTACTTCTATCTCTTTCAAATTCTTCACCGTTTTTTGAAGGCGAAGATACCGGTCTTCATTCTTATAGAACAAAACTTTTTGAAGCTTTACCGTTAGCAGGAATGCCAGATTATTTAAATAATTGGAATCACTTTGAAAATTTAACTAAACATTTAGAAGGAGCGGGAATAATAAATTCAGTTAAAGATCTTTGGTGGGATGTTAGACCACACCCTGGATTTGGAACGATTGAAATAAGAGTTTGTGATATTCCAATAAATTTTAAAGAAATAATTGCTTTAGTTGCTTTGACCCAAGCTCTTGTTGTAACATTAATAAAATCAGAACCATATGAAGACACACATATACAAATCCTTCAATCAAACAAATGGCAAGCCGCACGTTACGGTTTGGATGGTGTATTTGTTGATCCAATAACCTATAAAAAACTATCTATGATTAAAGCGATTGAAAATCTCTATATATTAATAGAACCAGCATTAGTTTCTTTGCAATCAAAAAAATATTGCAGTATATTGGAAGAAATACTAATTTCTGGTACTGGTTCAAAAAAACAAAGAAAGCTTTATACTCGTTCAAAAAATTTTGCTCATATGCTGAAAACTTTAAAAGAACAATTTTACCATTAATTTAATCCTGATTATGGATTAATTGAAATAAATGAAACTTTTTGATTGTACCTTATATTATGATGAAGATTTAATTTTAGATTTGAGATTAAACATACTTAATAAGCATGTTGACAAATTTGTTATATGTGAATCAAAATTTTCTCATAGTGGTAGAGAAAAAAAATTAAATTTTGATATAAAAAAATTTTCTGAATTTAAAAATAAAATAATTTATGTTGTTTCTGATGATGAACCTGATGGATTAGTGTTTGATAAGAATTTTAATGATAAAAAAGAGCTGCCAGAACACTATCGACATAATGCTATTAAAAGAATAGGCCATCAAAGAAACAAACTTATTAAAGGTTTAGAAGAAGCTGATGAAAATGACTTCATTTTATACAGTGATAATGATGAAATTCCAAATTTGGATAACTTTAATTTTAATAATTTTAATAAAAAATATGTTTTATTCGAACAAAAACTTTTTTACTACAAATTAAATTTATATTTAGATAGAATAAGTTGGTTTGGAACAAAAGGGTGTAAAAAAAAATATCTCACATCTTTTGAACAACTTAGACAAATAAAGCCAAAAAAATATCCCTTTTATAGAGTAGATACAATTTTCAAATTTGATAAACAAATAAGCTTAAGAAAAATCAAAGATGGTGGTTGGCATTTTACAAGACTCCAAACTCCTGAAGATATTCATTCAAAAGAACTTGATGCAGAACACCATGACGAATATAGAGCGTCAGGTAAAAATGTAGAAAAAATTAACGAATTAATTAAAAACAAAAAAATAGATCACGATCATTTAGCTGACACAAAAGACTCTAAATATGAAAAAGAGTTTAATTTAGACACATTGCCGTTAGAAAAACTACCGAAATATATACAAGAAAACAAAGATAAATATAATAAATGGTTCGATTTTAGTTAATAATATTAATATTAGTTTTATTTTATTAAAAAAAATATAAATAGAATTGGATGAAAAAATTAAAAGTTTTAATAACTGGAGTCGCTGGATTTCTAGGTTCACATTTAGCTGAAAAACTTCATCATTTAGGCCATGATATTGTTGGAGTTGATAATATGGCTTCTGGATATGATGACAATATTCCAAAAGAAATAAAATTTTACAAAGCTGATTGCTGTGATTTTAAAAAAATGAATGAAATAATGAATGGTGTTGATGTAATTTACCATTGTGCTGCAGCTGCTCACGAAGGCTTATCAGTATTTTCTCCTCAAGAAATAACAAAAAATAATTTACAGGCGTCCGTATCAGTTTTTTCTGCCGGAATTTCTAATAAAGTAAAAAGGATTGTTTTTTGCTCTTCAATGGCAAGGTATGGATCACAAAAAACTCCATTCACTGAAGAAATGGATACAATGCCTATTGATCCATATGGAATATCAAAAGTTGCTGCAGAAAAAATATTAATAAGTTTATGTAATTTAAATAATATAGAATGGGTAATTGCTGTACCTCATAACATTATTGGACCTAGACAAAAATATAATGATCCATTTAGAAATGTTGTTTCGATAATGCTAAATAGAATAATGCAAAATAAATCACCCATAATTTATGGAGATGGAAAACAAAAGAGATGTTTTTCTTATATAGACGATTGTTTAAGTTGCCTTATTCCAATGATAGATAATCCTAAACTAGATAAACAAATTATTAATATAGGACCCGATGAAGAGTTTGTCACAATAAATGAGGTATTCGAAATATGTTCAAATTTAACTAAAAGCAATTTAGAACCAATGTATAAAAAGGATAGACCGCTTGAAGTAAAACATGCAACATGTTCTGCGGATAAAGCTAGAAAACTTTTAAATTACAAAACAGAAACGAACTTGAAAAAGGGAGTAGAAAAAACATATGAATATATTAAAAAAAGAGGAGTGAGACCTTTTGATTATCATATTAATTTAGAAATTAAAAATGAACTAACGCCAGAAACTTGGTTAAAAAAAGAAATTTAATATTTAAATTTTACAAATTCTTCAACATATCCTTTTCTTAGCCAATATAAATTTCTTGAATAATCTTTAAATCTAAATTTTTTTATTAATGTTTCAACATTAAAAGAATTTTTTTCATGATTAATGGAAAGGAAATATTTCGATTTTGAAATTTTCTTCATATAACTATAAGCTACTTCATAATTAGTCTCTGTTAAAGAGTCACAGTTTAATATTAAATCATATACAGTTTTATTTTTTAAAAAATATTCTGGCGTAATCAATTTAATCTTATTTTTAAGATTTTTTTTAAATAACTCATGTTCCAATATAATTTTTTTTTCATTTAAAACCCTGCCTAAATAATTTCCTTGAGCTAAAAAGGTTATAGGAATGTCTACAATTGTATAATCTTTAATACCAAATAAATTACAATAATAAGCTGTTCTACCTAGTCCTGCTCCTATCTCAAGAACACTTTCATTTTTTTTAATCAATTTAGAAATTTTATAGGCTGCATATAGAGCTTGAATCTCTTTTTCATTCAAAATTCCTCTAGAAGTTAGAATTCCGCTCTCTCCTGGAAATACATTTTTAAAAGTTAATTTAATTTTAATTTTTTTTTCAATTTTTTTTAATAAATTTTCAATATTAATTTTATTAACTGATATTTTGTCTTGTTCAGGATTATAAATGTCTATAATGCCAAGAAATTCGGCAAATGATAATAATTTATCAAGAGCATACATGTGTTCAATATCATTAGTCCAAGCTTTTGATGAAACATTATTTTCAAATCCAACAAATAAATTTGTTTTGCCCGGATTATTTAAAATATCTTCTATATTTTGTTTATCTTTACCATGTAGTGTAAGTTGTAAATCTTTTTGGAAACTTTTAAATATAGGATCCCAAATACTGTTACTATTTTTATTATAACTATATTTTTTTTCTCTTAATAAATATTCTTTTATCAATCTAGATAAGTATTTTTTAGAAATTTTTGTACCTTTTAAACTTACTTTTCTTTTAACTTGATTAAGTATGCTTGTATGTCTAAAGAATTGAAAATTGTAGTGTTTCCTAATTCTTATTTTTTTTCGTAATTTTTTTAAAAATGACATATGGAAGTACTAATCATTATTTTTTAATCCCAGAGATAGGTAAGCAAGATGAATAGCTGTAGTGCCGCTGGAGGTTGCAAATGCAAATTTTCTTTTAGTCTTTTTTTTAAAACTATCTTGAAGTTTTCTGACGTATTCACCACCAGAAATCCATGTTGAGTTAAAAGCTTTATTAAGTAATTGCCTATCTTTAATATTTAGGTTTGGTTTTGACCATGGAATTATTTTCATTATCTAATATCTAATAAATACTTATTAATTAAAGACTCATAAATTTTGATATTAATTTTGTCAGAAAAATTTTTATCGTGAAAATCTTTGTTTGATATAAGCATTTTATCAATATCATCTTTTTTTTGATCAAAATATTCTTTATATTTTTTTAAGAAACTTTTAGGATCTTTAAGATCAATTTCAATAACTCTTTTTTTAAATTCTGAGTCAAGATTTTCTACACAGCCAAAAACTACTTTTTCAAAATAAAAAGCCTCAACATGTGGAAAAGTATATGTACCAATAACAGAAGGAATTATCACAGCTTTACAATTCATATATAATTTTATTATTTCTTCATCAGAAAGATAATCATAAAATATAAAAAAATTATTGAGTTGTTTTTTATCTATTCGTTGTTTTATTTTTTTTAAATAACCTTTGTCAGATCCTGTAAAAATACACTTTAGATTAATATTATTTTTTTTGATTTCATTAAATGCATCTACTATGAATAAATGATTTTTATGTGACCAGAATTGAGCAGGGTAAAATATGTATTCCTCTTTTTGTTCGTCTATTTTTTTTATTTTTAATTTTTTTGCCTTATTAACTATAATAGATTGTGTATATTTCTCAATTATTCTTGATTTATCACAGCAATAAAATTTTGAAAAATCTTCTGCGCTTTTTTTTGTTCCAACTAGTATTGCATACGAGTATAGAGAGATAAATTTTGCTATACTATCTCTCTCCTTAAGATCAAAATAAATATTCTTATATTCTGCCAAGTAAGGATGGGTTTTGTGTTGTAATTCCCACAAGGTAGAAATAAAATTGATATTTCTACAAAAATAAACAAGTTTCGAGGGTGTAACAAATATAAGAAAAGTTATATTTTTTCTCTTTAAAAAATTTTCAAAAAAATTTAACTTAAATTTATGAATGAATTTTCTGATACTATTTATTGAATTTAAAAATAAACTTATCTGATTCAGCAAACTATCTTTATTAAAATAAATCGTGTTGTCATATTCTTTTTTTAATACATTAAATGACTCTTTATTAGCAGCTATATAATAAAAATTAATTTTTGCTTTATAAGTGGCTTCTAGATTTTTAAAAGTTTCTAGTTCTGAACTAGCAAAATTTATTCCACCACCTGATTTTAAATAAAAATCTGTTACAATTCCTATGTTCATTACAAAATACTTACATAGTATAAAATAATGAATTAATCTATAATATTTTACGATTATATAATAAAAAAGCTTTTAGGGATCGTGGTTCTGGGTTTGTTGAAATCCCATCCTATAAATTATGGGACAACTAAAAACATACTGGAACCTAGAGAGATAAAATAAAAAAAAATGGCTTATTGATCTTGTTAAATTATAAATGTTAGCATAAATACTTATGAAATTGACAAATGCCCTCGTGGTGAAATTGGTAGACACAAAGGACTTAAAATCCTTGCCCTTTTGGGAGTGCCAGTTCGAGTCTGGCCGAGGGCACCACTAAGATGATTAAACCGTTTATAATTTTTGACAAAAATAAATTATCAAAAAAAATTAAATTTATTTTGTCCAATAAAATTAAAACATATAACATTTCAAATTCTAATATTATTATTGTTATTGGTGGCGACGGATTTATGCTTCAGACATTAAAGAAATTTTATAAATTTAAAAAATCTTTCTATGGAATTAATTCTGGAAGCTATGGTTTTTTAATGAACAAATTTTCTTCAAAAAATATTATTAATAATTTAACCAAGGCAAAAATGATAACGATTTCGCCCTTGCAAATGATAGTGAGAAATAAAATTGGATTTTTAAAAAAATCAATTGCAATAAATGAAGTATCAATTCTTAGACAGAGCAAACAAGCAGCTTCAATTTCTATATCTAATAGTTCAAAATTAATTATTAAAAAATTAGTTTCCGATGGCGTATTAATTTCAACACCCGCAGGTAGTACAGCCTACAACTTATCTGTTCACGGTCCAATATTAAGCTTAGATTCAAAAAAACTTTCTATATCACCAATAAGTGCTTTTAGACCTAGAAGATGGAAAGGAAAAGTTGTTAGTGATAATTCTAAAATAATAATAAAAAATTTAAATGTTAAAAAAAGACCTATTAGTGCAGTTGCTGATAATGTAGAAGTTAGAAATGCAAAAATTATTACTATTAAAACAAACAAAAAAATAAAATTTCAACTACTTTATGACAAGAATCGTAGCCTGCAAAAAAAAATTAAAATTGAACAATTGAGAAAAGAAATAAATTAATGGTGCCCCCGCACGGATTCGAACCGCGGACCTATTGATTACAAATCAATTGCTCTACCAGCTGAGCTACAAGGGCTTAATAGGTTTTTTATTATGTATTTTAATATTATCAAGTTATTTTTTTTTGTTGGTTTATATAGTGAAATACAATAGCTGCACTATTTGAAATGTTTAGACTTTCGACATTTGTATTGATTTCAATTTTAACTAAAAAATCAGTATATTTTGAAGTATGTTTTTTTATACCGAAACCTTCTGAACCAAATAATAACACATTGTTACCTTTCCAATTTACATCAGTGAATTTTTTTTCACCATGTGATTCAAACCCATAAACCCAAAAATTTTTTTCTCTTAAGTATTTTAAAGTTGTGTTTATATTTGAAACTTCAAAAATATTTAAATGTTCCATACAACCGCTTGCTGATTTATACATTAATTTACTATTATTTGGGAATTGACGCTGCTTAACTATTAATCCATCTATATTAAAAGAGGCAGCACTTCTTATTATTGATCCTATATTTCTTGGATCTGTTACTTCATTTAAACAAACAAGTGTTAAATTATTTTTTTCTCTGATGAAATTTTTTAATTCAATATTTTCTATTTTTTCAATTTCAGCAACGTAACCTTGGTGAAGAATGTTTTCATTTTTACAATATTTATCTAATTCTTTTTTTGTTTTAAAATATACTTTAACATCACCTAGCAAATTTTTTCTTGGGCTTTCTCTATGAATGTTTTTTTTACTTTCTTCAGTTAAAAAAACTTTTAAAACTTTTCTATTCGGGTTTCTTAAAGCCTCAATTACAGCGTGCTTACCTACAATATAAAAATTTGAATTATTCATTACTTTATCTAGCTTTTTATACGCTTTTTTAGCACTTTTCCCTTTATTTCTGATATTGCATTTATGCAATAAAAATATATAAAACCCATGTTGTTTAAAGCTTTATTGAACAAGGGGACGCTTACCCTTGAGTATTATAGGAGGGGTACCAAAGCGGTCAAATGGGGCGGGCTGTAAACCCGTTGACTTCGGTCTTCGAAGGTTCGAATCCTTCCCCCTCCACCATTTAATAAGACTTTAAATACATTGGAGTGAACTTGGGTGTTGCGGGTGTAGTTCAATGGTAGAACGCTAGCCTTCCAAGCTGGATGTAAGGGTTCGATTCCCTTTACCCGCTCCAAAAAATAAAAAAAAAAGGAAAAAGGAAAAAGTAATGTCAAAAGAAAAGTTCGTAAGAAATAAACCGCACTGTAACATTGGTACAATCGGTCATGTCGATCATGGTAAAACAACTTTAACAGCTGCCATAACTAAAGTGTTATCTGAAAGTGGTGGTGCGAATTTTGTTGCTTATGATCAAATAGATAAAGCTCCTGAAGAAAAAGAGAGAGGAATTACAATTTCAACTGCTCATGTCGAGTATGAAACAGAAAAGAGACACTATGCGCATGTTGACTGCCCTGGTCACGCTGACTATGTAAAAAATATGATTACTGGTGCAGCTCAAATGGACGGAGCAATATTAGTAGTAAATGCTGCAGATGGTCCTATGCCTCAAACAAGAGAGCATATACTTCTAGCAAGACAAGTTGGAGTTCCTGCTATAGTGGTTTTTCTAAACAAAGTAGATCAAGTTCAAGATAAAGAATTAATAGATCTTGTTGAAGAAGAAATAAGAGAGCTTTTAACTTCATACAAATTTCCAGGAGACAAAACTCCAATAATTAAAGGATCTGCATTGAATGCCGTTGAAGGAAAAGATGAAGCTACAGGAAAAAATGCAATCTTGGAATTAATGAAAGCCGTTGATGAACATATCCCTCAACCAGATAGACCAAAAGACAAACCATTCTTAATGCCTGTTGAAGATGTTTTTTCTATTTCAGGAAGAGGTACAGTAGCAACCGGTAGAATAGAGTCTGGTGTTATTAAAACAGGTGAAGAAGTAGAAATTGTTGGTATAAAAGAAACTAAGAAATCTGTTTGTACAGGTGTTGAAATGTTTAGAAAATTATTAGACACTGGTGAAGCTGGAGATAATGTTGGTATACTGTTAAGAGGTGTAGAAAGAACAGACATTGAAAGAGGTCAAGTTTTATGTAAAGCTGGATCAATTACACCACATACTAAATTTGAAGCTCAAGCTTATGTATTAAAAAAAGAAGAAGGTGGAAGACATACCCCATTCTTTGGAAAGTACAGACCACAGTTTTATTTTAGGACTACAGATGTAACTGGAGAAGTTGAATTACCATCAGGAACAGAAATGGTCATGCCAGGTGATGATGCTAAATTTACGGTTAAACTAATTACACCAATTGCTATGAGCGAAAAATTAAATTTTGCAATTAGAGAAGGTGGAAAAACTGTAGGAGCTGGAGTAGTAACTAAAATTATAGAGTAAGCTCCCTATAGGAGTGTAGCTCAATTGGTAGAGCGCCGGTCTCCAAAACCGGAGGTTGGGGGTTCGATTCCCTCCGCTCCTGCCAATTAGATATAAAGTAAAAAATGTATATGAGAAACCCATTAAAATTTTTTCAGGAAGTAAAACAAGAGGCTTTTAAAGTAACTTGGCCTACCGGGAAAGAAACAATGCAAGGAACATTAATGGTTGTTGCAATGGCTATAATTGCATCATTATTTTTTTTACTTTTAGATCAACTTTTAAAATTTTTATTAGAAATAATACTTAAGGTAGGGATTTAATTATGAAAAATTGGTACATAGTTCAATCACACTCTAGTTTTGAAAATAAAGTAGCAAAAATAATCAAAGAAGAAGCAGAAAAAGCAAAAATATCTGATAAAATTGAAGAAATAGTTGTTCCAACTCATGATATTACAGAAGTAAAAAGAGGGAAGAGAGTTCAAAGAAAAAAAAAATATTTTCCAGGATATATTTTAATAAAATCTGAAATGGATAATAATATATATCATATGATTAAAAATATAAAAAAAGTTAGCGGATTTTTAGGATCTAAAGGATCTCCTGTACCTGTTTCAGATAAGGAAATAGAAAAAATTTTAGGACAAATTAAAGATGGAGTTGCTCAACCAAAATCTGCAATTGAATATACAATTGGAGAAAAAGTACAGGTTATAGACGGACCTTTTGCGTCATTTAATGGTTTAGTAGAAGAGATAGATGAAGAAAAGTCTAGACTTAAAGTATCAGTTTCTATATTTGGTAGACCAACACCTGTCGAATTAGAATATAACCAAGTGGAGAAATCAAGCTAATGGCAAAAAAAGAAATAACCGGATATGTTAAACTACAAATTAAAGGTGGACAAGCCAACCCAGCTCCACCAGTTGGTCCAGCTTTAGGACAAAGAGGAATTAATATAATGGAATTCTGTAAAGCATTTAATGAAAAAACAAAAAATTTTATGGGAAAACCAGTACCTGTTATTATAACAGTGTACAAAGATAAAAAATTTGATTTTGTTATCAAATCTCCTCCTGCTTCACATTTTATTAAAGAGGCAATTAAATTGAAAAGTGGATCACAAGAACCAGGAAGAAATATAATTGCATCAATTACAAAAAAACAACTTGAAGAAATAGCAAAGAAAAAAATGGAAGATTTAAATGCTCATGATATCGAAGAAGCTTCAAAAATAATTGCTGGTTCTGCTAGATCTATGGGAATAGAGGTTAAAGATTAATGACTTCAAAAAGATATAAAAAACTTCCTGAAAAAACAAATGAATTAAAAGCAGAAAATATAGAAAAATTACTTAATCTTGTGAAAAAAAATTGCACAACAAAATTTGATGAGTCTATTGATTTAAGTTTTCAAATTAACAATAAACAAAAAAAAAGTGAAATTAATTTAAGAACCGTTGTAAATTTACCTGGTGGATCAGGAAAAAAAATTAGAGTTGCAGCAGTCTGTGAGGAATCTAAATCAAAAAGTGCCAAAGATGCTGGAGCGGATCTTGTTGGTGGTGATGATTTAGTCGAAAAAATTAAAAATGGAGAATTAAATTTTGATAAATTAATTAGTACACCATCTATGATGATTAAATTGTCAAAGTTGGGAAAAATTCTTGGTCCTAAAGGGTTAATGCCAAATCCAAAACTAGGAACTGTAAATGAAGATATTAAAAAAGCAGTCTCAGATGCTAAATCTGGACAAGCAGAAATAAGAAATGATAAAGACGGAAATATAGGTTTGAGTATAGGAAAAAAATCTTTTTCAGACGATAATTTAATTAAAAATTATAAAGCTATTCTCGAAACTCTTGAAAAAGAAAAATCAAACAATACATTAAAAGGCGATTTAATAAAAAGCTCATTTTTGACCTCATCTATGGGAGTGTCATATAAACTTAAACTAATAAAAAATATTTAGTTATGATGAATAAAGAAAAAAAGAAAAGCTATATAAATGAAATGACCACGCAATTTGATAAATCTGAAGCTGTAATTGTGGCTCATTATCAAGGCTTAACAGTTAAACAATTAGATGAATTAAGATCTAAAATGAGAGAAAAAGGAATTATTTTCAAAATCACAAAAAATAGAATTACTAAACTTGCGCTAGAAAAAACTAAATGCAAAGAATTATCTAATTTGTTTTCTGGTCCAACAGCAGTAGCACTATCTAAAGATGCAATAACATCAGCAAAAATTTTAACAAATTTCTCTAAAGAAAATAAAAACCTAAAAATATTAGGCGGAATCATGGGTAATGATATTTTAGATGTTGTGGGAGTTCAAAATGTAGCGACATTACCTACTTTAGATGAAGCAAGGGCTAAAATTGTAGGTATTTTGAGATCTCCAGCACAAAAAATTGCAAGTATTTTACTTGCACCGGCTTCAAAAATCGCTATTTTAGCGCTCGAAAAATCAAAAAAATAACCAGGACAAAATTATATGGCGGACTTAAATAAAATCATAGACGACTTATCAAGTTTGACAGTCGTAGAAGCGGCAGAACTATCTAAACAACTAGAAGAAAAATGGGGTGTTACAGCAGCAGCAGCAGTAGCAGCAGCACCAGCGGCTGCTGGAGGAGCGGCACCTGCAGAAGAAAAAGATGAATTTACAATTGTTCTTGCATCTGCTGGAGATAAAAAAATTAATGTTATTAAAGAAATAAGAGGAGTTACTTCTCTTGGTCTTAAAGAAGCAAAAGATTTAGTTGAGGGTGCACCTAAAGAAGTTAAATCAGGTGTAAATAAAAAAGAGGCTGAAGAAATTAAGAAAAAATTAGAAGCAGCCGGCGCTAAAGTAGAACTTAAGTAAATTTAAAAAAAAATTAATACTGATTTTAAAAAAATCAGTTGTATAGATGCAGTTATCTTTTACTGAAAAAAAAAATATAAGAAAAAATTTTGGAAAACTTAAAGAAAGTTTATCAATACCAAATCTAATTGAAGTTCAAAAAAATTCTTATAAACAATTAACAGAATATAAACCAGATGTTGAACAGTATCTTGTAAAAGGTTTCGATAGAGTTTTTAAAAGCATTTTTCCAATCGAAGATTTAAATGATAAAGCAACCCTCGAGTATGTATCTTATAGATTAGAGAAACCAAAGTTTGATGTTGAAGAATGTATAACTAGAGGCCTTACTTATTCAGCTTCCTTAAAATGCACATTGAGACTTGTTGTCTATGATATAAATCAAGAAACTAATACAAAAGATATTTTATCTGCTAAAGAACAAGAAGTTTACATGGGTGAAGTACCAATGATGACTCATAGTGGTACATTTATTACAAACGGAGTTCAAAGAGTTGTTGTAAACCAAATGCATAGAAGTCCTGGAGTATTTTTTGATCATGATAAAGGAAAATCACACGCAAGTGGTAAATTATTATTTAATTGTAGAGTAATTCCAAACAGAGGATCATGGTTAGATTTTGAGTATGATGTAAAAGATTTTCTTTATTTTAGAATTGACAGAAAGAAGAAAATTTTTGTTACAACATTACTACAAGCATTAGGTTATACAAAAAATGATATTGTAAATGAATTTTATGATAAAGAAATTTATTCATATGATAAAGCGCAAAATAAATGGAAAACAAAGTTTGACCCTGAAAATTATAAAACTAAAAATTTTTCCGAAGAAATAATAAATGCAAAAACAAATAAAGTAATTGTCAAAGCTGGTGAAAAAGTTAGTTATTTAAATGCAAAAAAATTAGCTGACGATGGGCTAAAAGAAATTTATGTTACCAATGATAGTTTATATGGCAAAATTATTCACAAAGATATTCTATTAGGTGAAGAGACTACTAAAATTGGAACAGAAGTAGATGAAGATTTAATAACAAAGTTATTAGAATTTAATGTATTTACAATTGAAGTATCAAAAACAAATTCAATTAATAAAGGTCCTTATTTAATTAATACAATTTTCAATGATAAAAATGATAATAAAAATGATGCTATAACAGAAATTTATAAAATTTTGAGACCTGGAGAACCACCAACAATAGAAATAGCAGCTCAAATATTTAACAATTTATTTTTTAGTTCTGACAGATATGACTTGTCTGATGTTGGAAGAGTAAAAATGAATTCTAGGTTAAATTTAACCTGTTCAGACAAGATTACAATTTTGAGAAACGATGACATTTTATCTATAGTTAAAAAGATGCTGGATTTAAGAGATGGAAAAGATGACGTTGATGACATAGATCATTTAGGAAATAGAAGAGTAAGATCTGTCGGTGAGCTTGTAGAAAATCAAGCAAGAATAGGTGTTTATAGAATGGAGAGGGCTATAAAAGAAAAAATGACTACATTAGATGTAGAGTCTGCTATGCCACAGGATTTAGTTAATGCAAAACCATTAACTATTTCGTTAAAAGATTTTTTTGCAACTTCTCAATTATCGCAATTCATGGATCAAACAAATCCTCTTTCAGAAATTACACACAAAAGAAGAGTTTCCGCACTTGGACCAGGTGGACTAACAAGAGAGAGGGCTGGCTTTGAAGTTAGAGACGTGCACCCAACTCACTATGGAAGAATTTGTCCGATCGAAACACCAGAAGGACCAAATATTGGTTTAATTAACAGTTTATCAACTTATTCTAAAATTAACAAATATGGTTTCATTGAAAGTCCATATAAAAAAGTCAAAGATGGAACTGTACAAGATAAAATTGAATATTTATCCGCAATGGAAGAAACAAAATATACTATTGCTCAAGCTAACTCTGTAATTGATAAAAATGGAAAATTTAAAGAGGATTTAGTTTCATGTAGAGAGAATTTAAATTTCATTTTATCAAAACCAGAAAATATAGATTATATTGATGTCTCTCCTAAACAATTAGTTTCGGTGGCTGCATCTTTAATTCCTTTTTTGGAAAATGATGATGCTAACAGAGCATTAATGGGATCTAATATGATGAGACAAGCCGTTCCATTACTTAAACCTGAGGCACCATTAGTTGGAACTGGTATTGAAAGTGATGTAGCATTAGACTCTGGAGTAACAATTGTTGCTAAAAGAGATGGTATAGTAGACAAAATTGATGGTAAAAGAATTGTAATTAAAGCTACTGATGAAAAAGATTTTAAAAAATCAGGTGTTGATATTTATAATTTACAAAAATTTAAAAGATCAAATCAAAATACTTGTATAAATCAAAAACCACTTGTGAGAGTTGGAGATAAAGTTAAACCAGGAGATATAATAGCTGATGGGCCATCAACCAAAATTGGTGAGTTGGCACTTGGAAAAAATGTTACCGTGGCATTTATGCCTTGGCAAGGTTACAATTTTGAAGATTCAATATTAATATCTGAAAGATGTGTAACTGATGATGTATTTACATCAATTCATATTGAAGAATATGAGATTATGGCTAGGGATACAAAATTAGGTGAAGAAGATATTACTAGAGACATACCAAATGTAAACGAAGAATCGTTAAAAAATTTAGATGAATCGGGCATTGTTTATATTGGTGCAGAAGTTAAACCTGGCGATATATTAGTTGGTAAAGTTACTCCCAAAGGTGACTCAGCTTCAGGCCCTGAAGAAAAACTTTTAAGATCAATTTTTGGTGAAAAAGCAATCGATGTTACAGATACTTCGCTAAAAATGCCAAGTGGAAGTGGTGGTATTGTAGTAGATGTAAGAGTTTTTAATAGACATGGAATCGAAAAAGATGAAAGATCTATTACAATAGAAAGATCTGAAATTGATAGTGTTCAACAAGATAAAAATGTCGAAGAAGATATTCTTGAAAGAAGCATTAAACAACGTGCTTCATTAATTTTATCTGACACTATTATAAATAAAAAAATAAAAAATATAAACGAAGGTGAGAAATTAGACAGTGTTAAAATTGATCAATTAAGTATTTCTGATTTATTTAAACTATCAGTTAATGATAATAAAAAAGTAGAAGCATTGTCTCAATTAAAAGACCAATATAATTCTGCCAAGAAAGACATACAAGAAAGGTTTGAAGATAAAGTATTAAAAATTAGGCAAGGAGATGATTTGCTTCCAAGTGTAATGAAAATGGTAAAAGTTTTCGTAGCAATTAAAAGAAGATTGAGACCTGGTGACAAAATGTCAGGCAGACACGGCAACAAAGGGGTGGTCAGTAAAATAGTTCCAGTAGAAGATATGCCATACCAAGAAAATGGTAAGCCTGTTGATATAGTCTTAAATCCACTAGGTGTTCCTAGTAGAATGAATGTGGGGCAAATTCTCGAAACCCATCTAGGATGGTCATGCACAGAACTAGGAGAAACTTTAAAAAAATTAGTGAATGAAAATCAAAAAAAAATTAACAAAACAGATAAAATATCATCTTTTTTAAAATCGATTTATGGAAAAGAAGCTTATGAAGATAAAATACAAAATCTATCAAATAACGAATTTGCAGATCTTTGTGAAAATATTCAAAATGGTATACCTATTGCCACACCAGTATTTGATGGTGCAAAAGAAAAAGATGTGACAACTATGCTGGAACTAGCAAAACTACCTAGCAGTGGGCAAACATATTTATGGGATGGTAGAACAGGTGAAAAGTTTGATAGATCGGTAACAGTTGGAACTATCTATATGCTAAAATTGCATCACCTTGTTGAAGACAAAATTCATGCTAGATCTACAGGTCCGTACAGTTTGGTTACACAACAACCTTTAGGAGGCAAAGCACAATTAGGAGGTCAAAGATTTGGTGAAATGGAAGTTTGGGCTTTAGAAGCTTATGGAGCCTCATATACTCTTCAAGAAATATTAACAGTAAAATCAGATGATGTAGCAGGAAGAGTTAAAGTATATGAAACAATAGTTAAAGGTGACGAAAACTTTGAATCTGGAATACCAGAGTCATTCAATGTTTTAGTTAAAGAAATAAAATCTCTAGCACTAAATGTGGAGTTAAACTAATTAATGAAAAAAGATTTAACAGATTTATTTAAAAGCAACGAAATAACAGATTCACAAAATTTTAGTAGCATAAAAATAACATTAGCTAGTCCTGAAAAAATAAAATCATGGACCTATGGAGAAATAAAAAAGCCTGAAACAATTAATTATAGAACATTTAGACCAGAGAAAGATGGACTATTTTGTGCAAGAATTTTTGGGCCAATAAAAGATTACGAGTGTTTGTGTGGTAAATACAAAAGAATGAAATTTAGAGGAATAATATGCGAAAAGTGTGGAGTTGAAGTTACTAAATCTAATGTAAGAAGAGAGAGAATGGGGCACATTAATTTAGCAACTCCAGTTGCTCATATTTGGTTTTTAAAATCATTACCAAGTAGAATTTCATTAGCCGTAGATATGAAATTAAAAGATGTTGAAAGAGTGCTTTATTTCGAAAATTTTATTGTTGTTGAACCTGGATTAACTAGTTTAAAAAAAAATGAATTATTAAATGAAGAAGAATTAATTAAATATCAAGATGAATATGGAGAAGAAGCTTTTACAGCAGGTATAGGAGCAGAAGCAATATTAGAAATACTTAAATCAATAAATTTAGAGGAAGAAAGAAATAATTTAAAAAAAACAATAAGTGAAACAAAATCAAAAGTTGCAGAGGAAAGATCAATTAAAAGATTAAAATTAATAGAATCATTTATTGAAACTGGAAATAAACCAGAGTGGATGATATTAACAACTATACCAGTTATACCTCCAGAGTTAAGACCACTTGTCCCTTTAGATGGTGGAAGATTTGCTACTTCAGACCTTAACGATTTATACAGAAGAGTAATAAATAGAAATAATAGACTAAAAAGATTAATAGATTTAAAAGCACCAGACATTATTGTTAGAAATGAAAAAAGAATGCTTCAAGAATCTGTGGACGCTTTATTTGATAATGGCAGAAGAGGTAGAGTAATTACTGGTACAGGCAAGAGACCTTTAAAATCATTAGCGGAAATGTTAAAAGGTAAACAAGGTAGATTTAGACAAAACCTTTTAGGCAAAAGAGTAGATTATTCTGGAAGATCAGTCATAGTTGTTGGTCCTGATTTAAAATTACACGAATGTGGTTTGCCAAAAAAAATGGCTCTAGAATTATTTAAACCTTTTTTGTATGCTAGATTAAATAAATTAGGACTTGCCTCAACAATTAAACAAGCAAAAAAATTAGTAGAAAAAGAAAAAAATGAAGTTTGGGATGCTTTAGAATTAATAGTCAGAGAACATCCTGTTATTCTTAATAGAGCGCCAACTCTTCATAGATTGGGTGTACAAGCATTTGAACCTAAACTTATTGAAGGAGACGCAATTGAACTTCATCCTTTAACATGTGCTGCATTTAACGCGGATTTTGATGGTGATCAGATGGCGGTACATATTCCTTTGAGTTTAGAGGCACAACTTGAAGCAAGGGTTTTAATGATGTCAACAAACAATATTTTAAGTCCATCAAATGGCAAGCCTATTATAGTACCAAGTCAAGATATGATACTTGGTATTTATTATTTATCACAGGCACCATATCAAACAGAAAAAATCGACGGTTATTTTGTAAATACAAATGAAATTGAGCATGCTTTAGAAACTAATCAAATAAAAGTTCATTCAAGAATAGTATCTAGATTTGAAACAGTTGATAATGATGGTAATGTCAAATTTGAAAAACATATAAGTACAGCTGGAAGATTTTTATTAGCGAATTTATTACCAAAAAATATTAATAATAAATTTTCATTAGTTGATAGGTTGCTACCAAAAAAAATAGTTTCTGAAATAATAGATCATGTATTTAGATTTAGTGGTCAAAAATCAACAGTGATATTTTGTGATAAACTAAAGGATCTTGGTTTTAAACATGCTTTTAAAGCTGGTATATCATTCGGTAAAGATGATTTGGTGATACCAGAAAATAAACAACAATTAATTAATGAAACCAAGAAATTGATAACTGATTATGAAAATCAATATGCAGAAGGTCTTATTACAAGAGGAGAAAAATATAATAAAGTTGTAGATGCTTGGTCTAAATGTACTGATAGAGTTGCTGCAGAAATGATGAAGAAGATTTCAGCTACGGAAGTAACTAAGGATGGACTTAAAATAAATTCAGTATTTATGATGGCTGATAGTGGTGCACGAGGTTCAGCTGCTCAAATGAAGCAATTAGCTGGCATGAGAGGATTGATCGCAAAACCTTCTGGGGAAATTATAGAGTCTCCAATTACTTCTAACTTTAAAGAAGGTTTGACAGCACTTGAATATTTTAACTCCACTCATGGAGCTAGAAAAGGATTAGCTGATACTGCTTTGAAAACAGCGAACTCTGGATATTTAACAAGAAGACTATGTGACGTGGCACAAGATTTAACTATTACTAAGACAAAATGTGAACAACCTAGCTATATTAAATTATCTGAAATAATAGAAGGTGGAAATGTAATAGTTAGTTTATCCGAAAGAGTTTTGGGAAGAGTTGTTGCTACGGATGTTAAAAATCCAATTTCAGGTGAAGTTATAATAAAAAAAAATGAAATGATAGATGAAGCGGTATGTGAAAAAATTGACTCTGCAGGTGTTAAAATAATAAATGTTTATTCAGTGATTACATGTAGTTCTAAAGAAGGTGTTTGTTCAAGATGTTATGGTAGAGATTTGTCCAGAGGAAATATTGTTCATGTTGGTGAAGCAATAGGAATGATTTCCGCACAATCAATCGGTGAACCAGGAACACAATTGACAATGAGAACTTTTCATGTTGGTGGTACTGCATCAATTAAACAAGATTCTCAAATTGTTACAAAATCTGAGGGAACATTAAAGATTATAAATACAAATTTACTTGAAGATTCAAAGAAGAATTTGGTTGTGATGGGTAGAAATACTCAATTATCATTAGAAGATGATAATGGTTTACAAATTGCATTATATAAAGTGCCTTATGGATCAAGATTATTTTTTCAAAATGAAGAAAAAATTAAAAAGAATACCAAAATTTGTGAATGGGATCCGTACACCACTCCTGTAATTGCAGAAAAAAGTGGAATAGCTAACTTTGTTGATTTGATAGACGGTGTTTCATTAGCCGAAACTTTAGATGATGCAACAGGTATTACAACTAAAGCAGTAGTTGATTGGAAAAATCAATCTAAAAATACTGATTTAAAACCAAGAATTACATTACGTGATGAAAAAGGAAATGTAATTAAAAAAGCTGACGATAATGAAGCTAGATATTATTTAGTTCCAGATTCTATTTTATCTGTTAAAGATGGTCAAAAAATATCTGCAGGTGATGTTATTGCAAGATTACCGAAAGAAACTTCAAAAACCAAAGATATTACAGGTGGTCTTCCTAGAGTAGCAGAACTTTTTGAAGCAAGAAAAGCTAAAGATAGTGCAATTATAGCAGAAAATGATGGTAAAGTTATTTTTGGTAAAGAAGTTAGAGGTAAACAAAAAGTTTCAATTGTAGCTGAAGAAGGAAATTCATCAAATTACTTAATTCCAAAAGGTAAACATATTAATTTTAATCAAGGAGAAAGTATTAAAAAAGGCGAATATCTATTAGATGGCCAACCATTACCTCATGATATACTTAGAATTTTAGGAATTGAAGAATTAACAGATTACTTTGTAAACCAAGTGCAAGAAGTTTATAGATTACAAGGAGTAATAATTAATGATAAGCATATTGAAGTAATATTAAGACAAATGCTTAAAAAAATTGAAATAAAAGAGTCTGGTGATTCAAGTTTATTACCTGGAGAAATTATAGATAGAATTAAATTTGAAAAACTTAATGAAAAACTTAAGTCTGAAAATAAAAAACCTGCTATTGGTGAAAGAGTTTTAATGGGAATTACAAAAGCATCTTTGCAGACTGAGTCATTTATTTCCGCAGCTTCGTTTCAAGAAACAACAAGGGTTCTTACCGATGCTGCAATAAGAGGTAAAGTTGATAAATTAAGTGGTTTAAAAGAAAATGTTATAGTTGGTAGATTAGTCCCTGCAGGAACAGGATCGGTTAAGAGCTTATGGAATAAAAAGGCTGCAGATGATGATAATAAATTTTTGGCTGATAAGGAAAAAATAGATACTTCTGAAGCTCAAATTAATCAGTAAAATAAGACTTTTTTACAAGTCTTTTAATTTGACAAAATAAATTTCTATAGTATTTTGGCGATGTTTTTTGGTTGGAATGTAGTACTATGTACTAAACGCTGCCACAAATAACCTGTCAGTTATTTCATCAAAAATAAAAAAATTAAGGAATTATGCCAACTATTAATCAATTGTTGAGAAAAAAAAGAATTAAACAACTTACAAGAAATAAAGTTCCAGCTCTTGAAAAACAGCCTTTAAAAAGAGGTGTTTGTGTAAAAGTTTATACTACTACTCCAAAAAAACCCAATTCTGCACTAAGAAAAGTTGCCAGAGTAAGGTTGTCAAATGGATTTGAGGTAACAGCTTATATTCCTGGTGAAGGACATAACTTACAAGAACATTCTGTTGTAATGATAAGAGGAGGACGAGTTAAAGATTTACCCGGTGTTCGTTATCACATACTCAGAGGAAATCTAGATACCCAAGGAGTTGCTAATAGAAAAAAAAGAAGATCTTTATATGGAACAAAAAGAGGTAAATAAAAATGTCTAGAAAAAGAAAAGCTCCAAAAAAAATTCCAGTTGTAGATCCAAGATATAAATCAATAATAATTCCCAAATTAATAAATTCAATAATGTATGATGGAAAAAAAACTGCTGCTGAAAAAATAGTTTATGACGCAATAGAAAAAATTAAATCTAAATCAAAAGATGAACCATTAACTGTTTTTAATGAAGCAATAAATAATTTAAGACCAACTGTAGAAGTTAGATCAAGAAGAGTTGGAGGAGCCACATATCAAGTTCCTGTTGAAGTAAAATCTAAAAGATCTCAAGCATTAGCGCTAAGATGGTTAATAGAAGCATCAAGAAAAAGAAAAGATAAAAAAATGTCAGATAAGATTTTTAATGAAATTTTTGATGCTTATCAAAATAAAGGATCTGCAATAAAAAAAAAGGAAGACACTCATAAAATGGCAGAGTCAAACAAAGCTTTTGCACATTTTAGATGGTAGAATTTATGCCTAGAACTCATACATTAGATAAATACAGAAATATTGGAATAATGGCGCACATTGATGCCGGTAAAACAACTACAACTGAAAGAGTTCTTTATTATACGGGTAAAAGTCACAAAATTGGAGAAGTTCATGATGGTGCAGCAACAATGGATTGGATGGAGCAAGAGCAGGAAAGAGGCATTACTATTACATCTGCTGCAACTACATGTTTTTGGCGTGAACATAGAATAAATATTATTGATACACCTGGACATGTTGATTTTACAATTGAAGTTGAAAGATCATTAAAAGTTTTAGACGGTGCCGTAGCTGTCTTTGATGGTGTTGCTGGCGTTGAACCACAATCCGAAACTGTTTGGAGACAAGCAGATAAATATAAAGTACCTAGAATTTGTTTTGTTAACAAACTAGATAGAACGGGTGCAGATTTTTTTAGATGTGTTGATATGATTAAAGATAGATTGGGTGCAAAGCCTTTAGTTATGCAAGTTCCTATTGGAATTGAGACTTCACTGCAAGGAGTTGTTGATTTAGTAAAAATGAAAGCAATCGTGTGGAAAAATGAAGACTTGGGAGCAGCCTGGGAAGAAAAAGATATTCCAGATGATTTGAAAGAAATTTCTGAAAAATATAGACAAGAATTGGTTGAAACTGCAGTTGAACAAGACGAAAAACTTATGGAAAGCTATTTAAATGGAGATCAAATTAAAAATGAAGATTTAATTAAATGTGTAAGAAAAGGATGTTTAAATTTTGAATTTGTACCTGTTTTAACTGGCTCTGCTTTTAAAAATAAAGGAGTTCAACCTTTATTAGATGCAGTTGTTGATTATTTGCCTAGTCCTAATGATATTGGATCTATTAAAGGAACTAAGCCTGGTTCAGAGGATGTGATAGAAATGAAATTCGAGGATAGTGCACCTTTTTCTGCATTAGCTTTTAAAGTAGCTAATGATCCTTTTGTTGGATCTTTAACATTTATTAGAATTTATTCAGGAACAGTCAAATCTGGTACTGGCATTTATAATACTTCAAGAGATAAAGAAGAAAGAGTAGGTAGAATGTTATTGATGCATGCCAATTCTCGTGAAGATATTAAGGAAGCACATACAGGAGATATAGTTGCTCTAGCTGGCTTGAAGTATACCATTACTGGACATACGTTAGCAGACGAAGAAAAACCAGTTTTACTTGAACCTATGGAATTTCCAGATCCCGTTATAGAGATTGCTGTTGAACCTAAGACAAAAGGTGATCAAGAAAAAATGGGTGAAGCATTAGGAAGATTAGCAAAAGAAGATCCGTCGTTTAGAGTTACCTCTGATGAAGAGTCTGGACAAACTATAATCAAAGGGATGGGTGAACTTCATTTAGATATTATTGTTGATAGAATGAAAAGAGAATTTAAGGTTGAGGCAAATGTTGGAGCTCCTCAAGTAGCTTATCGCGAAACAATATTAAATTCTGCAGAATTTGATTATACTCATAAGAAACAAAGTGGTGGAGCTGGACAATTTGCTAGAGTTAAATTAGCTGTTGAGCCACTTGAACCTGGAAAAGGTAGAGAAGTTGAAAGTAAAATTAAAGGTGGAGCAATACCCAAGGAATTTATTCCTGGAGTTGAAAAAGGCATAGAAACTGTTGCTGACGGAGGAATTTTAGCTGGATTTCCACTTATAGATTATAAAGTAACAATTTTAGATGGTCTTCATCATGATGTTGATTCAAGTGTTCTAGCTTTTGAATTGGCATCAAGACAATGTTTTAAAGAAGCTTGCTCAAAAGGTACGTTAAAATTATTGGAACCGATAATGAGGGTAGAGGTTGTTACACCAGAGGATTATATGGGAGATGTTATTGGGGATTTAAATAGCAGAAGAGGACAAATTAACACTCAAGAACAAAGAGGTAATGCTACAGTTATAACAGCAATGGTTCCATTAGCTAATATGTTTGGTTATATAAATAGTTTACGTTCAATGTCGCAAGGTAGAGCGCAATATTCAATGTTCTTCGATCATTATGATAAAGTTCCTCAAAATGTTCAAGACGAAGTAACTAAAAAAACAGGTTAACATGGAAAAACAAAATATAAGAATTAAATTAAGAGCTTACGATAACAAGATTCTAGATCAATCAACTGAAGAAATTGTGAATACAGTTAAAAGAACTGGTGCAAATATTAAAGGGCCAATTCCTTTACCAACAAAAATAGAAAAATACACCGTTTTAAGATCTCCTCATATAGACAAAAAAAGCAGAGAACAATTCGAAACAAGAACGCATAAAAGATTAATTGATATAATTGAACCAACCCCACAAACAGTTGAAGCGTTAATGAAATTAGACCTAGCTTCAGGTGTTGATGTAGAAATAAAAATATAAATTATGAACGAAATTGCACTTATTGGTAAAAAAATCGGAATGTCGAGAGAATTTTACAAAACAGGTCAGTCTATTCCTGTTACTGTTTTAAAAATGGAAAAAGGTAGAGTAATTCAAGTAATTGATGTTGAAAAAAGAGGTTATAAAGCTGTACAAATTGGATTTGGCAAAATCAAAGCATCTAAAATAAAAAAATCTGTAAAAGGATATTTTGCAAAAAAAAATACTGAACCAAGAAAAATTCTTAAAGAATTTAGAGTAAATACTACAGAAAATTTTAAAGAAGGTAATGAATTTGGAATAGAAATATTTAAAGATATTAAATTTGTGGATATTAAATCAAAAACAATAGGTAAAGGCTTTGCGGGAGCAATGAAAAGACATAATTTCAGTGGTTTAAGAGCAACACACGGTGTTTCTGTATCACACAGGTCTCATGGATCAACAGGTCAAAGACAAGATCCAGGAAAAGTTTTTAAAAATAAAAAAATGGCTGGTCATATGGGTGATAAGTTAAGAACAATTCAAAATATTGAAATTATAAAATCTGATACAGAAAATGACTTGCTTTATGTGAAAGGGTCAATTCCTGGATCAAAAAATACACAAGTTTTAGTTAAAAAAGCCGTAAAAAATATAAAAAAATTAACAATGGCAGAAAAAATAGAACAGTTTGAGAAACAAAAAAAAATCCCTGATAAAAAGAAAAAATAATGAAAATAGATTCACATAGTGTTGATGGTAAGAAAAATTCTATAGAGATTATGGACAAACTTATTTCTGTAAAAACCAATAAACAATTAGTAAGCAATGTTCTCTATAAAAGTTATGCAAATTTTAAAGGTAGAAAAGCTAAAACTAAACAAAAAAATGAAATTATTGGATCAACAGCAAAAATTTACGCACAAAAAGGAACTGGTAATGCAAGACACGCAAGTCGTAAAGCGCCAATATTTGTCGGCGGTGGTGTTGCTCATGGACCAAAAGGTCAATCAAATTATAAAATAAGAAAAATTAATAAAACAGAAAAAAAAATGAGTTTGGCTTCATTGATAACTGAAAAAAATAAATTAAAAAGTTTGATAATTTTTAATGATTTTACTACACAAATTAAAAAAACAAAAGAAATGAATAATTTATTAAAAAAATTTGAAGCCACAAATTCATTGATTTTATTAGATAAAAATTCAAAAGAAAAAATATATAATTCATTAAAAAACATTCCAAATGTTAAAACAACCGACATAAATCATTTTAATACATTTGACATAATTAAGTATAAGAAATTAATATTTACAGAATCTTCAATTAAAGAACTGGAAAAGAGATTTAAATAATGGAAAAGATACATTTATTTGATAAAATTTTATCACCTGTTGTTACTGAAAAATCAACCAATTTATCAGAACAAAACAAAGTAGTTTTTAAAGTTCCTAGAAATTCAAATAAAAAAAATTTAAAAAAAAATATTGAAAAAATATTTAAAGTAAATGTAACAAAAATTAATATAATAAATAAAAAAAGTAGAAACAAAGTAACACGGGGAAGAAAAATAAGAGTTATCGGATACAAAAAAGCTATTGTAACATTAAAAAAAGGTCAAAATATTGACTTAACAACAGGAATTTAATTATGACTTTAAAAACTTATAAACCTTATACTAAATCTAGAAGGGGAACTATTTTAGTTGATAGGTCAGATCTATGGAAAGGCAAACCATATAAACCGTTAACATTAATTAAAAATGCTTCCAAAGGAAGAAATAACTTTGGTAGAATTACTTCAAGAAATCACGGTGGTGGACACAAACAAAGATACCGTAAAATTGATTTCTATAGAAGAAAGTTTGAAATGTTTGGAGAGATTGAAAGAATTGAGTACGATCCAAATAGATCATGTCACATAATGTTGGTTAAATTTGAAGATGGTGAAAGATTTTATTATTTGGCACCACAAAATGTTAAAATTGGAGATAAAATAAGAAATGGAGCAGGTTCGGAAATCAAAACTGGAAATTGTTTGCCTCTACAAGATATTCCGGTAGGTATAAATATACATAATGTTGAACTACAACCGGGTGCAGGCGGAAAAATAGCTAGATCTGCTGGTACATCTGTTACAATTTCTGGAATTGATGGTAATTACTCACTAATAAAAATGACATCAGGGGAAGTTAGAAAAATTGATTCTAGGTCAATGGCTACAATAGGAGTTTTGTCTAATCCTGATAAAAAAAATATTAAAATTGGTAAAGCTGGTAGGTCTAGATGGTTAGGACGAAGACCTCATACTAGAGGAGTTGTAATGAATCCTGTAGATCATCCCCATGGAGGTGGTGAAGGAAAAAGTGCTGGTGGTAGACATCCAGTATCACCAACAGGTCAATCTGCCAAAGGTTTAAAAACTAGAGACAATAAAAGAACTGATAAATTTATTGTAAGAAGAAGAAAGAAGAAGAGAGGCTAAATTATGGCTAGATCTGTTTGGAAAGGACCATTTGTTGAAGAAAGTTTAATAAAGAAAGTTGATAAGGGAAAAAATAATCCTACAAAAAAACCAATTAAAACATGGTCAAGAAAATCAACAATTATTCCTGATTTTGTGGGAGTAAGTTTTTTAATTTATAATGGAAAAAAATTCATACCCATAACAGTATCAGAGGATATGGTTGGACATAAGTTCGGTGAATTTGCACCAACAAGAACATTTGCCGGACATACGCCAGCAGATAAAAAAGCTGCTGCAGTAAAAGACAGTACTGACACCAAGAAAGATAAGTAATGAATAAAAATATTAAAAAAGTTAGTGAAAAAGAAAAATTAGTAAAATCTATAAATAAAAATATAAGATCTAGTACAAGAAAACTTAAACCTATACTAAAATCTATAGTAGGAAAAAAAGTTGATATAGCTATAAGAAATCTTACTTTTTCCGACAAAAGAATTTCAAAAGATATTAAAAAAACTATCTCTTCAGCTGTAGCCAATGCAGAAAATAATTTTCAATATGACATAGATAAATTAGTAGTAAAAGAAGCTTATTGTGGAAAACAAATTGTTATGAAAAGATTTAGACCTAGAGCAAAAGGTAGAGCTGCGCCAATTTTAAAACCATACTCAAATTTAACAATAATTTTATCAGAAAAAGTTAAAGAGAAACAGAAAGAGGAAAAACATGGGACAAAAAGTTAATCCGATAGGTTTAAGACTGGGCGTTAACAGAGGATGGGATTCTGTTTGGTATGCAAAAAAAAAAGACTTTGGAAATTATTTGATTGAGGATTTTAAAATAAGAGAATATATCAAAAAAAATGTTGTCAACTCTGGTGTTTCAAAAGTTATGATTGAAAGAACATCAAAAAAATGTTTTGTAACAATTTATACCTCAAGACCAGGATTTGTTATAGGTAAAAAAGGAAGTGATATAGAAAAAATTAAAGGTAAATTATCTAATTTAATAACAACAGAAGTAATTTTAAATATTAAAGAAGTAAAAAAACCAGAAACAAATAGTTATCTTGTTGCTGAAAATATAGCTCAACAACTAGTTAAAAGAATTTCTTATAGAAGAGCTATGAAAAGGGCCATGCAATCAGCTTTAAGGTTAGGTGCAAAAGGTATTAAAGTTTCTGTAAGTGGCAGATTGGGAGGAAATGAAATAGCAAGAACTGAATGGTTAAGGGACGGAAGCATACCTTCACACACTTTAAGAGCAGATATTGATTATGCTGAAGCAGAAGCTTTAACCACATATGGAATTATAGGTGTTAAAGTGTGGATATATAAAGGTGAAATTTTTTCAAAAGAATTCAGTCAGGAGACAAATAAAAAATAATTATGTTACAACCAACTAGATCAAAATTTAGAAAAGCTCACAAAGGAAGAATTCATGGAAATGCATCTAGATGCAACTTAATGAATTACGGTGCTTATGGCTTAAAGGCAATACAACCAGACAGAGTAATTGGAAAACAAATTGAAGCAGCAAGAGTAGCGCTAACAAGACATATGAAGAGACAAGGAAGAGTTTGGACAAGAATGTTTCCAAATATTCCAGTATCAAAAAAGCCAACAGAAGTTAGAATGGGTAAAGGAAAAGGTGCACCTGAATTTTGGGCATGTAGGGTAAAACCTGGAAGAATACTATTTGAAGTTGATGGAGTTTCTGAAGAAGTCGCAAGAGAAGCTCTATATAAAGCCTCAGCAAAACTACCTATTAAATGTAAATTTATTAAAAGAATGTAAAATGAAAAAAAAAGAAATTAAAAAATTAACAAAGAGTCAAATAACTAAAGATATTGATAAATTAAAAAAAGATCTTTTTAATTTTAGGTTTCAGAGAATTAATAGCCAATTAAAAAATCCAGCTAAAATTTCAGTAACTAAAAAAAATATAGCAAGACTTAAGACAATGCTTGGAGGAATAAAAAATGCCTAAAAAGGTTTTAAAAGGAGTGGTAGTTAGTGATAAACCAAATAAAACAATTACAGTTGTGGTAGAAAGAAAATATCAACACCCATTGTTAAAGAAGGTTATAAAATCAAAAAAAAAATATAGTGTACATGATGAAGAGAATAAATATAAAAATGGTGATAAAGTTTCTATTATTGAATCTAAGCCATTTTCAAAAACAAAAAAATTTAAAGTTATGGAGAAATAAATGATACAGGTTCAAACAGAACTTATGGTTGCAGACAATACAGGGGCAAAAAGAATAGAATGTATTAAAGTATTAGGTGGATCAAAAAGAAGATATGCTAGTATTGGAGATACAATTGTTGTTGCTGTTAAAGAAGCTATTCCAAAAGGTAAAGTTAAAAAAGGTTCTGTACATAAAGCTGTTGTTGTAAGAGTAAAAAAAGGAATACATAGGAATGATGGATCTAAAGTTAAATTTGATAACAATGCCGCTGTATTAACTGATGAAAAAGGAGAACCGATTGGTACAAGAATTTTTGGCCCAGTTACAAGAGAACTTAGAAATAAAGGTCAAATGAAAATAATATCACTAGCACCGGAAGTTTTATAACAATGATAAAAAAAGGAACAAAAGTAAAAATATTGACAGGAAAAGATAAAAATAAGAATGGAGAAATTATAGAAATAGACAGACCAAATAATCGTGCAAAAGTCAAAGGTATTAACATAGTAAAAAAACATGTTAAAACCACAAAAGAAAAAAAAGGTGGGATAGTAGATAAAGAAAATTTTATTCATTTATCAAATTTAATGATAGTGAATGACAAAACAAAGAAAGCTGAAGTTAAAAAATAAAAATGGTACCTAGATTAAAAGAATTGTTTATTAAAGAAATTCAACCAAATTTAAAACAACAATTTGGTTATAAAAATTTATATATGGTTCCAGAAATAAAAAAAATAGTTTTAAATATGGGTTTAGGGATAGACGGAAATGACGCAAAAATAATTAAATCATGCGAAGAAGATTTAGCGAAAATAACTGGTCAAAAACCTTTAAAAACAAAATTTAAAAAATCTATATCTAATTTTAAAACAAGAAAGAATACTAATTCAGGTTTAAAAGTTACTCTAAGGAAAAATAAAATGTATGAATTTATCGACCGATTAGTAAATATAGCTCTTCCAAGAATCAAAGATTTTAGAGGCTTAAAATCAAATGCTTTTGATAAATATGGTAACTATACATTTGGTATTAAGGAGCATATTATTTTTCCTGAAGTTAACTTTGACAAAGTTGAAAAGATTAGAGGATTAGATATTACAGTAGTAATAAAATCATTAAAAAGTGAAGATAGCCTGGAATTATTAAAAAAATTAAATTTCCCATTTATGGAAAAGAATAGGAACAATTAAACATGGCAAAACTAAGCTCAATAAATAAAAACAACCGTAGAATAAAGCTTTCTAATAAATTCTATAAAAAAAGAAAACAATTAAAAAAAATTATAATGGATAAAAAGTTACCATTAGAAGAAAGATTTAAAGCTCAACAAAAATTATCTAAACTTCCACGTAATTCTTCAAAAACAAGAGTAAGAAACAGATGTCAAATAACAGGAAGACCACATGGAGTATATAGAAAACTAAAAATATCAAGAATAGCACTAAGAAAACTAGGACTGGAAGGAAAAATACCAGGCATGGTTAAATCAAGTTGGTAGAAAGGAAATTATGAGTTTAAGCGACCCTATTGGAGACATGATAGCAAGAATAAAAAATGCACAAATAAGAAATTATAAAAAAGTTGAATTACCATCTTCAAAATTTAAGTCAAAAATTGCAAATGTTCTAAAAAGTGAGGGTTACATTATAGATTATAAAATTTCAACCATTTCAAATAAATCTAATTTAGAAATATTGTTGAAATACAATTCTGGAAACCCAGTAATAAGTTCAATACAACGTGTTTCTAAACCAGGAAGAAGAATTTTCTCCAGCGCAGAAAGTCTTCCAAAGATTAACAATGGTTTAGGAATAGCAATAATATCAACACCAAAAGGCGTAATGTCTGATATTGATGCTAGAAAACAAAAAATTGGTGGAGAAATAATTTGTAAGGTATTTTAATGTCT